>JAAWIS010000009.1 GCA_022796475.1 Lachnospiraceae bacterium
TACCGATATGGCAGACGAGATCACTGCATTCACGAAGAACAACATTCTTCTGCAGGCATCTCAGTCCATGCTGGCACAGTCCAACTCTGTACCGCAGAGCATCTTAAGCCTGCTTGGCTAATTAAGCAATTTCCGGCCTGGCTGAGGCCAGGCCGCAGTTTAAAGAGGGCCTATGACAAAAAGCCATTTCAAAAGCCAAAAGCTGAGAAATGGCTTTTTGTCGTTGTGCAGCATTTGCATAGGAGGATAAAAGTTGAAGCCAAAAAAGCGTATCCGCATATCCCAATGCATGATTGTAAAAAATGAGGAAGCAAACATTGAAAAAGCCTTATCCTGGGGAAAATCGGTAATGTGGGAACAGATTGTGGTGGATACCGGATCCACCGATGGTACGGCAGAATTAGCGAAGAAGCTGGGAGCCAAGGTATTTTTCTTTGACTGGATCAATGATTTTGCAGCGGCAAAAAATTATGCCATAGAACAGGCAAAGGGTGACTGGATTGCCTTTTTTGACGCCGACGAGTACATGGTTTTACAGGATGCCAGAGATATGTACCGTGTGCTGGAGGGACTGGCGCCAAATTCATACAATGCCATTTCCACCGGCTGCCAGAATCTGGATGATGAGGGAAAGGTATTTTCTTCCGGAACTCAGATTCGGATCTTTCGAAATACTCCGGATATCCGGTATCGCAGAAGAATCCATGAGCAGCTAGTATCCCTGTCCGGGAAGGAGCTTTTCATCGGCGACATTTCCAATGAAATTTCTTTTTTCCATACCGGCTATCAGAAGAAGGCCTTAGAGGGAAAAGAGAAAAAGGGAAGAAACCGGAAACTGATTCAGGAGGAATTGGAAAAGGATCCGAAGGATCATGAAATGCTGGGATATATGGGAGATGAATGTTTCGGAGATGGTGAGATCTGTGAGGCAAAAAAGTGGTATCAGAAATCCATTGAACAGATGCCCCTAAGTCTTCCGGACTATGACCAGAGAAGTGCATACACCTTTACTCAGCTTCTTACCATATTAGTCAGACAGTGGGGAAATCCAGGGGAAAATCTTCAGGAGAACATTTCAGAAGAGCTCCGGGCCGTATACGGACAGGCAGTAAAGCGGCTTCCAAAAGAAGGGGATTTTGACTATATTTTGGGAAAGTGGTATGCCGGCAGAAACCAGGCAGAGAAGGCGGCAGAACATTTGAAGCTGGCCATAAACAAGCTGGAAACTTACGGCTGTTATAACAAAGCCCTTCTTTTGGCAGGGAATCTTCTGGAAGTTTACGGTCTTTTGGCCCGGTGCTGTTATGAAACAGGAGAAATTCAAACCTGCATTTCTTATAGTGTAACCTACTTAAAATATGATAAGTATGGGATGGCTGTACTGTCACGGCTTATGAAGGCGCTGATTCCCTGTGAAAGAGGAGAAGAACCAGAAGCAGATAAAGGAGCCCTGGAACTGTTTATGAAGCTGTATGACAGTTCCTCTTTAAAGGACAGGCTGTTTCTGATTAAGACGGCAGAGAAATCCGGCTGTATCCAATTAGCCGGTTTTTTGGCAGAGCAGCTATGTTCGCCAGAGGAACGGATGAGCATGGGGCTGTAAAAGGAATCAGCAGATAACGGAATACAGGATAACAGGGAGGTGACCGTATGAAGGGATATCAGTCATCAAAGAAACCAAAGCAGGTAAGGATTTCCCAATGCATGATTGTGAAAAATGAAGAGAAGAATATTGAGCGGGCTCTTTCCTGGGGCAGGGGAATTGTAACAGAGCAAATCGTAGTGGATACCGGCTCCACAGACAGAACAGTAGAAATTGCTGAGAAATTAGGAGCCACAGTTTACCATTTTGACTGGATTGACGATTTTTCCGCTGCAAAAAATTTTGCTATCAGCAAGGCAGCCTGTGAATGGATTGCATTTTTAGATGCAGATGAATATTTTGCGAAAGAGGATGGAGCAAAGATTCTGCCTCTTTTAAACCAGCTTCAGAATTATGACTGCGAGGCAGTGGTGACTGCCTGGATTAACCTGGAGGAAGACGGAAGTATCATATCCGTGGATACCCAGATCAGGATATTCCGAAACCGCCCGGATCTGCGCTACTGCAGCCGGATCCATGAGCATTTGGATAAAGGCGGAAAGAAAATTAAGGCCTGGGATGGAGTAAAGGATCTGTCCATCTATCATACCGGTTACGGGAAATCGGCCGTGAAAGAAAAGGTGGATACAGGGAGAAATACCAGGCTGATTTTGGCGGAGCTTGCAGATCATCCGGATAATTATGAGATGTGGGCTTACCTGGGAAATGAATATATGGGGCTTGGCCAGTGGGAAAAGGCTGAAGATGCTTACCGGAAATCGGTGGAGCGGATCCCGGAAGATAAAAAGGGAGAGTACAGCGTAACCACTTCGGATGTTTATTTCCGGCTCCTTGAGATGTTAGTGATTCATCCCGTAGTAGATGAAGCGGAACTGCTGCAGGTTTATAAGCAGGCCTCAGAGGGCTGGCCGGAGGACGGAAACTATGATTATGTCATGAGCCGTTTTTATGTGGGAAACCACCGTTATCAGGAAGGAGAGCAGTTTCTCAGGCAGGGCTTAAGAAAACTGGAAAAATTTGGAACGGCATTTAAATCTGGAACCTTATCTGCAAAGATCGGGGAAGTTTATGAAATGTTGGCAATCTGCTGCTATCACAACGGAAATCCAGGGGAGTGTGTCCGGCTTGGCACTGCACTGCTGAAAGAAAACCCCTATATGACAAATACAGTTATGATTATGATTTCTGCTTTTCGGGATGATATGAAAAAAGCTGCCAGGGGAAAAGAAGGCGCCTTAGAAGTAGCGGCATTTTTTGAACGGTCATTTTATAATTTCGGACAATTAAAGGATAAGCTTTTGATTTTAAAGGCTGCCATGGCAGTAGATTACCCGGAACTGGTTCAGGTTATGAGAGGGCTTTTCAGCCCGGAAGAACTGCAGATGGCAAAGCTGTAAAATTCAAATGGTTTCTGGCAGATTTAGAGGGGATGAGCCAGGCAGGACACGAAAAGAAAGAATGGGGTGTTTCATTGAAGCAGACAAAATGGGCAAGGATTTCCCAGTGCATGATTGTAAAAAATGAAGAGAAAAATATCGAACGTGCCCTTTCCTGGGGAAAAGGCATTGTGTCAGAACAAATTGTGGTAGATACAGGCTCCACAGACAGGACAGTGGAACTTGCTTTGCAGCTTGGTGCTAAGGTTTATCAGTACGATTGGATTGATGATTTTTCGTCAGCCAAGAATTTTGCTATTAGCAAGGCAGCCTATGAGTGGATTGCATTTTTAGATGCAGATGAATATATTACAGAAGAGGACGGGAAAAAACTTCTGCCTCTCTTAAACCGGATTCAAAATTATCAGTATGACGGTGTTCTTACAGGCTGGATTAACCTGGACGATGATGGAAGGGTTTTATCCATGGATGCCCAAATGCGGATTTTCCGGAATCTTCCGAAACTTCGCTATCATGGCCGGATTCATGAACATTTAGTAATGGAAGGCCGCCGGGTGAATGCCTGGGACGCTATCAGGGAACTTCCGATTTTTCATACAGGCTATGGAGCTGCAGGAAGAAAAGAAAAACAGGAAAGCAAACGGAATTACAAGCTGATTCAAAAGGAGCTTGCAGATCATCCGGATGACTATAAAATGTGGGGCTATTTGGGAAATGAATATGAAGCCTTCCAGAATTGGGATCAAGCAGAGATGGCTTACCGGAAAGCAATTGAGAAGATGCCTGGGGAGGCAAGAGGGGTATATGATGTAACTACCTCTCAAGTTTATTTCCGGCTGATGGAACTTCTTCTGGCCCGTCCTCCTGTAAAGGAAGAAGAGGTGCTGGAATTTTACCGGCAGGCCCGGGAAGGCTGGCCGGAGGAAGGCGATTACGACTATCTTTTGGGCAGCCACTATGTGTCCCGCGGAAATTATGCAGATGGGGAAGGGCATTTGCTGCTGGCCCTAGATAAATTAGAAAAATATGGATCCTCTTTAAAATCCGGCCTTCTTTCGGCTGGCATTTCAGAGGTTTATGAAATGCTGGCATCCTGCTGCTATTATAATGGGAATCCTCAGGAATGTGTCCGTATCAGTACCGCATTGCTGAAAGAAAACCCTTATCGGGAAAATACCATTGCTGTCATGATTTCCGCTTTTCGGGATGATATGGAAAAAGCAGGAAAGGGAAGGAATGGTGCCTTGGAAGTAGCGGCGTTTTTGGGAAAGTCTTTTTACAGCCTTCGGGATTTAAACGATAAAATATTTCTGTTCAAGGCATCTAAGAAGGCAGGCTATCCGGAATTAGTTCAGGTGATTCGCTCTCTTTTTACCCCTGAAGAGCTTATAGATGCGAAAGCAGAAATTGGCCAGGGGATGGATGATAATCTGAAAAAAGAAGAGAAACTGGATCCCTCAGTGAATATGCAGGAAGGCAGGCAGGCAAACACGCTGCCAAACCCGCAGTCGGCTTCCAAACCGCAGCCAGGCACTCAGCCAGAGGGAAAACTCAGGATTGCTCTGTTTTATTCCGGTGTAGAGTCCTTTAACTTTTTCACGGATCAACTGGCAAAAGAGCTGCAAAAGAAAGGGCATCAGATTTTTATTTATGATTTGCTGAATCCGCCGGAGGAGAATCCCCATTCCCTTAAAAATTTCCGCCAGTTTACGGAACAGAAGGTAGATGCAGCAATTTGTTTTGACGGCTTTGGAACAAGAGAAGACTGGCTGATGGACATGTGGAACAGGCATGATGCTTATGTAGCTGATGTTTTGATGGATCCGCCTTTCCGGTTCCATCCTATGCTGGAACACCATCCAAACCGATACCATATGTTTTGCTGTGACTGGGAACATGTGGAATATGTAAAGAAATACTTTAGCCAAATGGCCCCGTATGTGGCATTTATGCCCCATGCAGGAGTTGTGCCGGATCCGGATGTGCCCATAGTTCCTTACCGTCATCGGAAATATGATATTCTGTTTTGCGGCACCTATTATCGCCCTCAGGACAAGCTTCTGGAAACGAAGTCACTGTTTCCTGGGGATGATGAAATGTATAAGATTTATGAAAACATTTATAAAAATTTGATTGCAGACAGTGACTTAACCATAGAACAGGCCCTTTTAACTACATTAGATCGGCTTTTTTTGGAAGTGCCAATGGATTCGTTAAAGGTAATGCTAAACCGTTCCGTTCATTTAGACTGGGCGATCCGGATGTACCAGAGAGAGCGGGTGGTAACTGCTTTAGCCGAAGCAGGGCTTGAACTTTACCTGCTGGGCCGGGGCTGGGAGAATCATCCCGTTTCCGGATTCCCAAATGTCCATCGAATCGATGATCGGATCCCTTATGGAGATACCTTATCCTATATGGCAGATGCAAAAATCAACTTGAATGTAATGCCCTGGTTTAAAGCAGGAACCCATGACCGTATTTTTAATACGTTGCTGCAGCATTCCCTGCCTCTGACCGATTCGAGCCTTTGGATTACAGAAACCTTCCGGGACGGGGAAGATATCGCCTTGTTTGATTTAAAACATTTAGAAAAACTGCCAGATATGGCGAGAAGTCTGTTAGCGGATCCGGTGAAAGCAGAAAAGATAATTGAAAAAGGATATGAGAAGGTAAGAAAGAATTTCACTTGGGAGCATTGTACCCAGTGGCTGCTGGAGGCAATAGAAGGGCAGAAATGCTGTGAAAGTCCTGCCGCCCAATAGCACAATAGGCACTTAAGTTCAGGGATACCAAGAGCGCCCGCCAGATTCTTTAAATGTAGCGGATGTCTGCTGCCGGGCGCATGAAGGTTCACAGGAAGGTTCTGAATCCTGCCTTTGAAGAAAAAAAGAAAAAAGAAAAAAGAAAATAAGAGCGTGTCTGAAAACTGCGCTGCATCAGACACGCTCTTTCTGCGGATTCTTTAACTTTTTTAGTTTTCTGTATTCAGCGACACAGCCCATAAAGGCCCTCCGCTGTCATAGCTTCGTTTCAACTCATCGATTAGCTGCTGCAGGTTCCATTCTTTGGTGCTGTTTTCATAGCTGGCAGGATCGGCAATATATACATTTCCGCTTTCTGTTAATTGTGCAATAATAATAAAATGGCCGTTATCCGTTAATGTTCCCTTACCCATTAAGGCCACAAGAACATGGTGGGAGCGGAGCAGCTCCTCTGCCTTTTCTGCGGTGCGTTCCGATACGCTTTCTACATTCAGCCCGAAAGCAGAAAGGCTTTTTGGAATTAAATTATGGTAGGATCCGCCTCCTGCAGCAAAACAGCCGTTTTCAGCAGACCAGTCAGCCATCTCGATGGGACTTACGCTGGCAGTGCCAAAGCTGTTGATCAGCATGGATACGCAAACTGGTCCGCAGCCATATTTGCTTATGGGATCAGAACCGCCGTAGAGATAAGATTTCCACCGAAGATCTCCCTGATTGTAATATAGCATAGGCCCGATTGCCGTATCCAGAATACAGGAATAGATGGAATCGTCCTGAGGAGGAAATACCGGTTCTGAGGTAAAATCAGAAACATTCCCCACATCCGTAGTACGTATCATATAGGAAACGGTGTCCTTATTTTCTTCATCAGTCAGCATTGCCTGGTCTGTATCATCTTTTTGAAAAAAAAGTTCATTTCCCCATTCCTGCAGACGGGAAACTCCTGCTGTTACATGATTTGACACATCCTCCAATGTGAAAGGGTGAAAGTAGGCAAATAAACTGATTACCACAGCAGAGGACATAACAGCAATCCCTCCAGTTATTAGTTTTTCTGCCATGCTTTTTTGAGAGCGGCGCTTTTTTTTGTCTGGTTTAGCCGGAGCAGCCATATGGTTTCGATTCCTGCCATTTGCTGCAGTTGACTGACGGATCGGTTTAGGAATGTTATATTTTGCGGCCGGGTCAGAATGTCGAACCAGATTAGCCTGTACTCTGTTATTGCCGATTTTTCTTGGCATATAGGATTATCCTTTCGCAAGCTGGGACATGACAACCTGAGGAATATTGCTCAGTGATGCCTGCTGGCAGACAGCTCCGATCTTATAAGCTTCCATAGGCATTCCATAGACTACGCAGCTTTCCCGATCCTGGCCGATGGTATAGGCTCCGGCCTTTCGCATCCGAAACATGCCGGCAGCTCCGTCAGCCCCCATTCCTGTTAAAATTATGCCGATTGCCCGGTTTTTTACGTTGGCAGCAACGGAATCAAACAGTACATCTACAGAGGGCTTATGACCGCTTACCTTTGCTTCTTCTGTACAGCTTACGGAATACCCGGAACCTAGACGGACCACCCGCATCTGCAGGCCGCCGGGAGCTAAAAGAATCAGCCCAGGCTGTACTTTGTCACCATGGCTGGCTTCTTTTACCTGCATGTTGCAGAGGCGGTTCAGACGTTCCGCATACATGGCCGTAAAGCCGGGAGGCATATGCTGGGTAATCACAATACCTGGCATCTTGGCAGGAAACTGCCGAACCACTTCCAGGATAGCTTCCGTTCCTCCGGTAGAAGCGCCAATGGCAATTAAGTCATAATGAGCAGAGTGAACCGGAAGATTACTAAAGTGCTGAGAGGAGAGAGGAGCCGGCTGGCTGATGGGTGATTTCCGTAAAGCCGGGGAATTGGCAAACAGATTTGCCGAGGCTGTGTTTTGCGGATAATTTGGAATACTTCCTGAAGAGGTACTGCCAGCAATATGTCCATTTCCGAAAGGTGCAGAAGAGGATTGGCCTGTTTTAAAGGATCCAGGCAGGCGAACCTTGGCATTTGCACCTACAGAGAGCTTGGTTCGCAAAACTGAGATAAAGGAATCTTTGCTGTTATTCTGCTCCATATCCGGTTTGCGGACGAAATCAATGGCTCCGGCAGCCATGGCATCAAATACACGAACATTTAAAGAGGAAACTAAAATAACAGGAACCGGATGAGAAGGAAGAACTTCCTTCAAAAAATCTAATCCGCTCATACCTGGCATTTCAATATCTAAGGTCATGATATCCGGCTTCAGAACAGGGAGTTTTGCTTTGGCATCCAAAGCATTAATGGCATATCCAGCCACTTCAAACCTGGGATCCGCACCAATATTCTGAATCAGCCAATTCCGGAATAAGATGGAATCATCTACTATCATAACACGGATTTTCTGTTTCACCATAATAACCTTCTTTCTGACCTTCGCAGCAAAATTTATTTGATAAAAGAACATTCATAAATAGGAGATTGCACAGCAATCCCCTATTAGCAATTATTCTATATATCTTTAACTACGGGCCTGTTTTTTGGTAGATTGCAGGCTGAACATAATTATATGGGCAGGTAGCCTTAGTCAGCCCTTCGGAATGGCCGATAAAAAGGTGGCCTCCCGGAACGGTGGCATTGTAAAAACGACGCACTAAAGCATCTTTCGTATCCTGGTCGAAATAAATCATAACATTACGGCAGAAAATTAAATCGAATTTCTTTTTAAACTGAATGGGATCCATAAGGTTAAAAGTACGGAAGATTACATTCTGTTTAATTGCCGGAGCCACAGCATAGCGATCTTTATCGGCTTTTACGAAATATTTCTGCTGCCAGGCAGGTGGAAGAGAAGCAACACTTTCACCACTGTAAGTTGCATGAACAGCAGTATTTAAAATTTTGTTGGAAATATCAGTAGCCAAAAGCCGGGTGTCCCACTGAGAAGCTTTTGCTCCAAAATATTCCTTTAAGTACATGGAAATCGTATAAGGTTCTTCCCCGGATGAACAGCCAGCGCTCCAAATACAAAGAACTTTGTCTTTGGCATGTTTTTTCTCTAAGTCGGGAAGGATTACATCCCAGAGATATTTAAAATGTTCTTCTTCTCTGAGAAAGTAAGTGTAATTTGTTGTAAGTTTATTCAGCATAGCCGTGACCATATCAGAGTCACGGCCTGATAAAATTTCATCTACATAAGCGGAAAAATCTTTAAAGCCCTGGGAAGTCAGCGTATTGGAAAGCCGGCTTACAATTAACTGCTTTTTTTTGCTTAAATCAATTCCGTAATTTTTCTTAATGTAGGTGTAAAGCCGCTGAAAATCATGATCTGTTAGTGTCAGCATGGTCCCCACCTCTGTTTTGCTAGTTTAGATTCTTAAATTCAGCTGTCAGCCCGTTTCGTTTACGATTCCGGGCTGGAAAGTGCCTGACAGTCAATGGACATAAAGACGCTTCCGTCCTCCATGGTTACCATTCCGTCAAGAAGCTTTTGCTGGCGTTTTAAAGGAATCGGACGAACCTGCTTTAAATCAATATCAATCACCTGGCGGACAGAATCTACAATAATTCCCAAGGAAACTGAGTTAATATCCAACACGATAATACAGGTCTTGCTTGTATATTCAGAATCCTCTTTTCCCATGCGGAGCTGGATATCCACTACAGGAAGAATCTGGCCTCTCAGGTTAATAATTCCTTTAATATAAGGAGGCATCAGAGGCAGGGTAGTGATTGTATGGTTATTAATAATTTCGATTACATGCTTTGTACTGATATATAACACGGAATCTCCGGATTCGAAGGTAAGGCAGCGCTCAACGCTGGAATTCTCATCCGAATCGGACAAATCCGGCATTATAATATCCTGGTTGTTGGTTTGTTCAGACATAATCAGTTCCTCCTTTCTATGCGTTCTCTAAGGCTGCTGAATGCAGGCTTTGAATATCCAGAATAATACTGATATTTCCGTCACCTAAAATGGTGCAGCCTGAAATACCGAAATCCTTAAGGTTAAAATAATTCAAGAAAGCAGGAAGAGGCTTTACTACGACCTGTTGCTCACCGATTAATTCATCTACAAACAGACAGAAGGAACTGTCACTGGTTTCTACCCAAAGAAGGATTCCCTCAGCTAAGTTTGTAACTTCTGTTGCAATATTATAGAATTGATGGAGTCGGATAACCGGATAAAAACTTCCCATCCGCTCTATGATTTCACAGCCATTTTCATCACGGATTACTTCATCAGGCGTGATCTTAAATGACTGACGAATATTGGCAATGGAGATAGTGAAGATCGAATTTCCAACGGTTACCTTCATTCCATCCATAATTGCTAAGGTTAATGGAATCTTCATTGTAAAGGTAGTTCCTTTTCCTTCCTCGCTGGAAAGATCAACAACACCGCCTACGGATTCCACATTTTTCTTTACCACGTCCATTCCTACGCCACGGCCGGAAAATTCCGTAACTGTTTGATTGGTGGAAAAGCCGGGAAGCATAACTAATCCTAAAGCTTCCTTCCGGGAATATTGATTTTCTGGTTTTGTTAAAATCCCCTTATCTCTTGCTTTTGCTAAAAGTTTCTCAGGATTCATC
This sequence comes from Lachnospiraceae bacterium, assembly GCA_022796475.1. Classification (GTDB taxonomy): domain Bacteria; phylum Bacillota; class Clostridia; order Lachnospirales; family Lachnospiraceae; genus Caccovicinus. The sequence goes on from JAAWIS010000009.1 coordinate 10,384, forward strand.
CCTTTTCCGTCATCAGCGATAGATATTACTACCTCGCTGCTGGTATGAGTGGCAGAAAGGATGATTTCACCCTGAGAGCTTTTTCCTGCCTGGACACGTTCTTCAGGCGTGTCTTCAATACCGTGATCCATGGCGTTGCGGACCATATGCATAATCGGATCCTGAATGCTGTCTACAATCGTTTTATCAACTTCCGTATCCTCTCCGATTAAAGTTAAGCGTACATCTTTTCCCAGTTTCTGCTTCATATCCCGGACAATACGGCTCATCTTCTGGAATACGCCGGAAATGGGAACCATCCTAAGGGACATGGAAATGTCCTGCAAATCATCGGTAAGCTTGCGGAGCTGACGGGCTGATTTCATAAAGCTGTCATAAGCATCCCTGCTTAACTGATTTAATTCAGGGGAAGAAGTAACCATAGATTCTGTAATTACAATTTCACCTACCAGATTCTGCAAGCTGTCAAGTTTCATTAAATTAACGCTAATTAAATTCTGCTTTACAGGAGTTCCCTGAGCAGGCTGTTTTGGCGGCGCTTTGGGCTTGGGAGCCGGGGCAGCAGCTTCCGGCTGATGAGAAGGTTCGCTGGCAGCAGCCATATCGTTAGCCGGTGCCTGAGAGATTTCCGGTTCTTCTTCAGGAATTTCTACTAATTCATAAGAACGGATATGGTTCTGGGTCCGCAAAATATCTCCGGCTTTTGCAGCGACATCAACGGACTCGAAAGCCATAAAAAAGCCGTTTTCAATAATAGAAGTGCAGGTATCCGGATTGGATTCCATATTTTCCGGGTAATAACGGAACTCCAGCTCACATTCTTTCAGAGCATTAATAATCATGTAGGCACGCAGGTTTTCCATTCCCACGCCTTCTTCTAAAAATATATGAAGGAAACACACAGCCTGTTTATCATCAGGAAGATTTTCCGGAAGGGAAGAGGCGCTTTCAGCCAAAGTTTCGGAAGGTGCAGTGGCAGCTTCACCTGCCTCTTCTGCTTTTTCAGCAGGCGCACCGCTGATTTTCTTTAAAAAGCTGTTGATTTCAGCAGCAAAAGAATCCATATCAGTGCTTAAAGGTTCTCCATTCTCAACCTTCTCAACCTCTCCGCGCAGGCAGTCCTCTGAACGGAACATCAGGTTAAAAAGTTCCTTCTTATGTTGAGCATCCAGGGAATCGATGCCTTTATCGCGGATATAGAAAAACAAATCTTCTATATGATGCGCAATACTGGAAAGGGAGCCGAATTCCATCATAGCAGACGAACCTTTGATCGTGTGCATGATGCGGAAAATTTCATTTACATCATCCGGAGAAAAATCACCTAATTTTTCGTCGCGCATCAGCATTTCGTCCAGGTTGTCTAAAAGGGAGTTTGTTTCAAAGAGGTATGTATCAAGCATACTTTCCATACCGTTATCCATTCCATACACCACCTATCTCTTTTGATATATCGCATGAAAAAAGAGTTTACCACAGATAAAACTGGGGCAGACCATAACACACTTATTTATATATCGGCGAAAAGCCGGAATGGATAAGGAAAAAAATCGGATTCAACTAATTTTCGAATAAAAAAATTGAAAAGTTTCCCTGTGCGTATTATAAAAAGTAAAAAGATGCCGAAATACTTATGAGAGTGTATAATAGAGCTTTGTCAGAATCTTTCAGATTCTGAACGGAACAACTTGTCTTTTGCGCTGTCTGCCAGACTGGAGGAGCTTTTTTGTTTCCAGCCTCAAAGGCCTTGGGCAGAAGGCCGAAAGCGATAAGGCTCGATTTCAAGGAGGAGCAGCAAATGAGGAATTTAAAAGTCGGCAAGAAATTTACAGTTTCATTTGGAATTATCCTGACATTGTTCCTGGTGTCAGTGGCGACTGCCAGTTTCGGTATTTCCAGAGCCAAGGCCAGCTACGAGAAGTTTTACACCGAGGACTATAAAGCGGTGACCAGCGTTTATGAAATCCGCCTGAAACTCCAGGGGGCGCTGAAAGAGCTGATGCTGGGTGTGATTTCTCCGGAAACCGAAGAAACGGCAGAGCATTTAGGCAAGGTGGATCAGTATATGTCAGATATTCTGACCCAGTTGAACTGGATTTATGAGAATTATGACGGCGACGTATCTCTTCTGAAAGATTTCGAAACTAAGATGACCAACAATAAAAGTGTTCGAATGCAGATCATTGAATACGCCTCTTTAGGTACGGAAGAAGGAAACCTTCAGGCAGAAGAAATCGTACTGAACCAATATAATCCTCAGGTAGATGAATATACATCCATTCTTATCAGCGCATTTGACCAGATGGAAGAAAGCAGCCAAAATGCATATAATTCCGCAATGCTGCTGCAGGGAATGCTGATTGGTGTTTCTGTGGTGGTGGCAGCAGTAGCTTTTATTTTCACAGTGATTATCGCGCTGAACCTTACAGGAAATATTTTAATACCGGTAAAGAAGATAGAAGATGCCATGAAGGAAGTGGTAAAGGGAAATCTTTCGGTAGAAGTGGAATATACTGCCGGAGATGAATTTGGCAACATGGCTGCCAGCATGCATCAGTTAACTACCGGGGTAGGAACCATTATCCGTGATATCGAAACACTGCTCAGTGCTATGGCAAATGGGGATTTTACCGTACATACTACAGCCGAACATCTTTATATAGGAGATTATCAAAAGATTCTGCGTTCCATGAAGATGATCAAAGACAGCTTTAACAGTACATTAAATACATTAAATCAGTCAGCTGACCAGGTATCTTCCGGTTCTGACCAGGTATCTTCCGGCGCACAGGCATTGTCACAAGGCGCTACAGAGCAGGCATCCTCGGTAGAAGAGCTTGCAGCCTCCATTAATGAAATTTCAAGCAATATTAACCGCAATGCAGAAGGCGCTCAGGCCGCCAGCCAGAAATCTTCCGAGGTAGGCGAAGAGGCAGCAGAGAGCAACCGCAGGATGAATGATATGCTGGATGCGATGTCGGAGATTAATGCTTCTTCCGGCGAGATTGGGAAAATTATCAAAACTATTGAAGATATTGCGTTCCAAACTAACATTCTTGCTTTAAATGCAGCAGTTGAGGCTGCCAGGGCCGGAGCTGCAGGAAAAGGATTTGCAGTGGTGGCAGATGAGGTTCGAAACCTGGCCAGCAAATCGGCAGAAGCCTCTAAGAATACAGCAGTTTTAATTGAAAATTCCCTTCAGGCAGTGGAAAATGGGAAAAAGATCGCAGACGAAACGGCTAATTCCTTACAGAATGTTATGGCAGGAATTCAGGATGCGGCTGATATGATGGATTCGATTGCCAGGGCTTCAAAAGAGCAGGCAGAAGGCATCACGCAGATTACCATCGGAATTGATCAAATCTCAAGCGTAGTTCAGACGAATTCTGCTACAGCAGAACAAAGTGCTGCGGCCAGCGAAGAATTATCCGGCCAGGCCCAGATTTTAAAAGAATTAGTAAGAAAGTTCAGACTAGAGCATGTCTGAAAATTTGCTTCCGCCATGTGCATTTCCTGTTTTGCGGCTGATTTGTCCCTTGCTCAGTCAGCGTAGTCCACCCACTACGTTTCCTTTATTGGGGTTAAATTTCCTGCAAACTGGAACGCAAATCTGGCAGAAATAATTTTCAACATGTTGTAGGACGGACTTTATGCAATTTTGCAATAATATAAGAAATAAAAGGAGATAGACATGAAACGTACCATTAAGCAGGAAATTATGATACGCATTGCACTTATTTTTATTGCTGTTATTGTCAGCGGAATTCTGACAATCAGCGGGATGGGCCGGGTTAGGCGCTACAGTCAGTCAACAGAGCAGTCAGTGGAGATTCGTTCTTTGGTATTGAATGCGGAGAAGGCTCATTACAGTTGGGTGGAAAACTTGTGTTCGGCTGTAGCTCTTGGAACTGAGTTTACAGGAAGTAAGGATTATAAGACGTGTGCTCTTGGAAACTGGTTTTATAATTCCGACCTTTCGCTTATCGAAAACGAGCAGATTTTAACGCTGATCGAAGAAATGAAGCCTATCCATCAGGCGATCCATGAGTCTGCCCAGACGATTCTGGACATTAACCAGACGGATCGTGAAGAAGCAAGCCGGCTGTATCGGGAAGAAACCAAGGCAAATGTAGTAAAGCTGGTGGGGATTCTGGATCAGGTTGCAGAGATTACGGAAGAGCAGGTAAATGGAAATCAAAGCAGTTTATTCAGTGCAGTAACCAGAACAGAACTGATTTCAGTAGCTACTGTTATTATTACAATCATCGTAAGCGTTCTGCTTGTTATGTATGTGCTGTCAGGCATTGTGAAGCCTCTGCAAAATGTGACAGAATCAAGCCGCAACCTGTCAGAAGGAAAGCTGAATTTCCATATTGATATTAATAGTCAGAATGAAATTGGGGTATTGGCAGACAGCCTGAACACTTCCGTTAAAAATTTGAATCTCTATATTTCAGACATTACAGATGTGCTGGATGATATGGCCAATGGCAACCTGGGACGGGAAAGCCAGATCGAGTACATAGGAGATTTTGTACAGATTCAGACAGCTATAAGGGCTATCAGCAATGAACTGAGCCAGACTATGGAACAGATTCATTCTTCTGCTACTCAGGTAGATTCCGGATCCAACCAGGTGGCAGTAGGGGCTCAGAGTCTTGCTCAGGGCGCTACAGAGCAGGCTTCCGAGGTGGATAACCTGCAGCACATGATTGAACAGATAACGGAGCAGATTAACGGAAATGCCCAGAGTGCAGCAATTACTACCACAGAAGCTGACCATGTGGGAGAACAGATTGCTACCTGTAATCAGCAGATGCATGAAATGGCTGAAGCGATGGAACAGATCACTTCCTGTTCCGGTGAAATCGGAAAAATTATTAAAACCATTGAAGACATTGCATTCCAGACCAATATTCTTGCTTTAAATGCGGCTGTAGAGGCGGCCAGAGCCGGAAGCGCCGGAAAGGGATTTGCCGTTGTTGCAGATGAAGTGCGGAATCTGGCTGCTAAAAGTGCTGACGCAGCAAAGGATACCACAGAACTGATTGAAAAGACCCTTCAGGTAGTTGAAAATGGTTCCCGCTTAACCGGGCTGACTCAGGAATCCTTAGGATCTGTAGTAGAAGGTGCCGGAGTTGTAACAGAACAGATAAAAGTAATCTCTGATGCCTCTAAAGAGCAGGAAGCAGCGATTAACCATATTAAAGAAAGTATTTCTCAAATTTCCACTGTAATTCAATCCAACTCTGCTACTTCAGAAGAGAGTGCAGCAGCCAGTGAAGAGTTAGCTGGCCAGGCACAGATTCTGAAAGGGCTGATTGGGAAATTCCAGTTGAAGAATATTTAGGAAAATATGAGAGAAAGACTTTTACGAAATAGGGAGTGCAAAGATGAAAGAACGAATTAAAAATCTGAATATAGGTAAGAAGTTGTATGTTTTAGTGGGCATTGCATTAATTGGTATGTTTGCCATCGGATTGTTATCGATTAAGCTGATGGGAACTTTAAACGGTGAAACCTTAATTATTGCAGAAAAGTGGATGCCCAGCCTGAATTTGGCAGAAGGGATGAATACCACTTTGTCGAATATCCGTTTGGATGAATTGGCTTATGTAACAAATGCAGATCCGGCAAAAGCTTCTTCAAATGCTTCAGCAGTAACGGAAGAAGTCAATAAGATGGATTCATCAGTTGCTTCCTATGGCAGTTATGTAACTACCACTGAAGGAAAACGGCTGTATGAGAATTTGCAGTCTGCATGGAGCACCTATAAGCAGCAGATTGACAGCCAGGTTATGTCATTAATGAAAAATAACCAGCAGCGGGAAGCGCTGGATCTGCTGGAAAGCAATGATGGGATTAATCTTTATAATGCCATTACAGCAGCATTAACCGATCTTGCAGCCTTTAATTCAAACGGCAGTACAGAGGCTTATCATGAAAGCAATCAAACTTACCGGAGTGCGATTATTGCACAGGTAGCTGTAATGGTTGTGGTTGTAATTATTGGCATTTGCTTCTCTATTTTGATTATCGGCGGCATCCGTATTCCGGTTTCTGAACTGGAACAGGTAGCGATTCAGATCGCTCAGGGAAACCTGGATGTGCAGATTAGCTATCAGTCTAAGGATGAGCTGGGCGTACTTTCTGATCAGTTCCGTGAAGTAGTGCGTAAGCTTCGTGCGATTGTGGAGGATGAAAATCAATTCCTGGCAAAGGTTGCAGCAGGAGATTTAACAGTAGATTCTATCTGTGAACAGGAATATATTGGAAGTTTCCATCAGGTTTTAATTTCCTTCCGTGCCATCGCGAAACGTTTGAATGAGGCGATGGGACAGATCAGCGACAGCAGCAATCAGGTATCCAACAGTTCCGAACAGGTATCCAGCGGCGCTCAGGCTCTTTCTCAAGGCGCTACGGAGCAGGCAAGTTCTATTGAAGAGCTGGCTGCTACGATTACTGAAATTTCTGATCAGATTAGAGATAATGCAGAGAATGCAAACAATGCAAATAAGAAAGTTAATGAAGTAGGCGATGAGATGAATGAAAGTAATCTCAAGATGCAGGATATGATCCGCGCTATGGAAGATATCAGCAAGAGTTCCAATGAGATTGGCAAGATTATTAAGACCATCGAGGATATCGCCTTCCAGACCAATATTCTTGCTTTAAATGCAGCCGTAGAAGCTGCCAGAGCCGGAGCAGCAGGAAAAGGATTTGCTGTTGTTGCAGATGAAGTACGGAATCTGGCCAGCAAATCGGCAGAAGCTTCTAAGAATACGGCAGTACTGATTGAGAATTCCATTAAGGCAGTACAGAATGGCACCAGAATTGCTGATGAAACAGCGAAAGCTTTGGTTCATACTGTAGAAGGCGCCCGGGAAGTTACTATGCTGGTAGATAAGATTTCGGAGGCAAGCAATAACCAGTCTTCTGCAATTTCTCAGATTACATTAGGAATCGATCAGATTTCCAGTGTTATCCAGACCAACTCCGCAACTGCTGAGGAAAGCGCGGCAGCTAGTGAAGAATTGTCCAGCCAGGCTCAGCTTATGAAGGAATTGGTAAGCCGTTTCAGACTGAAAAACGGCAGTTCTTCCATGACGAGTTCAAGCAGTACAACGCCTTCCAGCTACAGCCCAAGTCCAAGCTCAAGTTCCTATCATCAGGAAGACTACAGCATGGACAGCAGCGATGCAGACTATCAGACATCCTATTATGGGGGAAATGATAAGTATTAATTGGCAGGTGTGTATGAATCCTGTGTATTAGTCCATAAAATAGTTGGATTATCAGGAGCATTTTTAAAAGGATCACATATATTTTATTTAGCCAGTAAGCAATAATGAAACCATACGTTTAAAAGCAGCAGAGCTGTTTTTGAACGTGTGGTTTTCGTTGTTTTGCAACCACCCATTTGAGAAAATTATAGTTAGAAGAGCAGAACGACAGGGAATAATCGTATGTGTTTGGATAGACAGATAGATAGGAGCTTTCTATTGACGGCCTTTTTAATTAGGTTTATAATTTTAATTGCGGCCCTTTACTTTCCAGTATCAGATTATAAATGTAAAATTGTAGATATTGTAAAGCGAACGTTGAGAACGCAGCTAAAACCATACAAATGTATCGGAAGAAGAAAGGGATCAAATGAAACTAAAGATAAAAGAAAAACAAAATATGCTAAAGGAGTTCTTTTGTAAGTTATTTAAGAATTACGGAGTTTTAGGAATAGCCCTATGGATCATAGGAAAATTGTTTTTATTTATCTGCTGTCTAGTGGGCGGAAATTTCCTGGTGTATCAGTTTCAGAAAAAATTATTTCCAATAGTTCATAAACTGGATAAAATAGAAAATGATATAAACAATATAAGCAGCAGAAAAGTAGGTGGGAAAAAAGAAGACCATGGTAGTAAGCTTTTGATCTGGTTTTGTGCAGAATGGCTTAATGATGGGGGTTCCCGCAATGTGATTGAATTTCAAAGAAAACAGCAGTTTTATCAGTGGCTGGAAGCAAATTACCAATTTCATGTGAAAAAGCAGAAAAAGAACCGGGATGAATATTTTGAAAGTGCAAGAAAAGGCGGCAAATATGAAGCCATTTCCAAAGGCGGCAGTTGGCTGCATTGGGTAATTGGCGTAGGGGCTGCTGCTGTCGCTGGTTCTGCATTAAAGGAAAAGGTATTGGTGCCTGCTATTGATCAATTTGGATTATTGGCAAATGTGAACCCGGCTTTTAAATTATTTATTTCGTTCTTAATGATTTTAGCAGCAGTTTTCTGCTTTATGGTAATCTTATATGGGTTTATTGCAACCACGACTATTCATTACACTAAAAAAATGGAAGATATCCAGCAGAAAAAGGAAACCTGGGTGCGGCACACAGAGGCACTGTATGCTTATCAGTTTGAAATGATGAATTATATTATGAATTCCGGAGAATATAAAAAATATCTGACTAAGCAGAGAAAAGAAGACCTGTTGATTGAACGGATGATTGCTGCGTGGGAGCACAATGGGATACGTTTTCAGAGTAACATGAAAAAGGTCGAATAAAACGATACGAAAAGAAGAAGATAAGACTAGAAAGGCACATATAATATAGAAGCGGGCAAAACAAATAAAATTATTGATTTATATTTTTGCTGGTTGATGCAAAATGACGAAAATAGTAAGGTTTTTGTCGATTTTGTTGAAAATGCTTGATAAATTCTGAGATATATGGTAAAGTTTTAACAGTGTAATGTTCAATGTTGATTATTTTTTCGCAACATAGAACATGACATAGACAGATACGAGAAATTAGGTGGCAAAATGAACGCAAGTATGAAGTTTTACAGAAACAAGTTTGCGTGTTTAGATCATAAAGAACAGCATGTGATGATTCAAAGGGCAGGTAAGGAAGGGGCTTCGGATTCCTGGAATTTTTGGAGCTTTGGTGACAAGAGTTATAAACAATATGCATCTACAGATGCATATTGTATTTTTGTGGGTATAATTTCGCCTCAACATAAAAGGGGTGCTGCAAAATTTTAAATCCTTACAATATATACCGACTTATTATCGTTCAGGCGTTATATTGTATGGTTTGGTCGTTTTGCAGCATCCCTTTTTTTTACTGAGGCTTTATCCGCTGGAGAGAAATGGGAATTTGGTATAATGGGCAGGGATTGAATGGGATCCATCTTAAACAAGGAAGGAGTATGCAATTAATGGGAGGCATGGTTGAAACAGTCCGTTTATTTCGAAAAAAAGAGGAGGATACTTGGGCTGTTTTTATGCTGGAATTTTTTAAAATGATTGGCTGTATTACTTCCGACTATATATTGCCTGTTCAAATGGATAAGGTGGATAGTATGTTTGCGGCGGAATTAACAGAACCATGTGATGTTACGATTCTATGGAATTTACGGCCGCAGGAGATTGATGAAATTATGGCACAGTTTCAAAATGGAAATTCAGAAAATTTCATTTCTGTTAATGTGGTCAGAGAAAAAGAAAAGAATAGCAAAACATTTCAGTATTTTCAAAATTCAGGGAAACAAACATTTGCAGTTCAGATATTAAATAAAATATGGAAGAATAATCGGAGAATTCGAAATGAAATCTTATTTTTGTTGGATGCATATACAAAAAGCGATTTGTTTTTTTACTGGTATAACAAAGGAAACTTAAAATTTGTTCAGGAATATTATCCATTAAAGGGAATAGAAGGAAGAAATACAGATAAACGAAAAGAGGCATATCAGATTACTTTTGAAAAAGGTTTCCAATGTTATAATAAATTAATTTCCAAGGAAAATGAATATCGTTCTTATTATTATCGGTTTGCCTTGATTCATTTACAGCATGAATTAAACAGTATTGGTGGATTAATGTCCGGAAAATTTGTTTTTTATGCGCAGAATTTGCTGGAGCAGGCAAAACAATTAAAGTCAGATTATCCTGAGCAGATCCGAATTCATTATCTGCAGGCGGCTATCAGCGAAACAGACAGCCTCTTTTTGTGGGATGCGGAAGCTTATTATTTGAATGCTATTTTAAAATTTGAAAAGAAATACCCCAAGGGAAAGATTGGCTATTTTCTTTACTATAAATTAGGAAAATATTATGAGAAAAAGCGAAAAAATATAGAAAAAGCGGAGATTTATTATCGGATGGCAGTTGAGTATCATCCTACAGAATTTCGTTCATTGTATAAAATCGGAAAAATAGAGGAGCAGAAAAGGCATTATAATGCAGCGGCAAAAGCTGCTAACGATATTATAAAAAATGTATTGAACGGATACGAGCTTTCCAAGTTGATGCCAAAGGAGCAAATCTATATCTATAAATCCTATGTGCTATTAGGTGATATTTTTTCCAGCCGCGGATTTTACACTCATGCAATCGTGGGATATCGAAGAGCGCTTAAAGTTTCTGACAGTACCAGCTCCCTTTTTCAAATATTTGAAGGGCAAAATGTTGGTTCCGATAATAATAAATTTGAAGCAGTGATGAAATCCTGCATGCCAAAACAGGCAGTTTATCGAAAAATGATTAATGTAGCCTCAAAGACAAACAATGTAGAATTAGTCGATGAATGTTTTGTGGGGATGAATCGGGGAGAATAGAGTATGGAACGGATTATAGAATTGTCAAAGCTGGATGAAGAAGGAGTTGTGATTGAAAAAAGTGATGAATTTGAAACCTCTGCATTTTCTGCTGTTTATCGGAAAACAAAATTACTTCTGAATGAAATGATTACGGGAAAAGACAGAAAGAAAACTTTGCAGGGTGATATTAATAATATTATTTCCTTTGAAGGACGCCGGGGGACAGGTAAGACTTCTGTAATGTTGTCAGTGCATAAAGCGCTGGAAAATTATGAAAAAAATTCGGTTTGGGATTTAGATGAATCAGATGGAAATGTATCATTTGTTACATTAAATTATATCGATGCATCTTTGCTGGAAAATGAAGAAAGTATTATTGAACTTATCTTAGCAAATATGTTTTCAAAGTTGTTGGAGTATGACCGGAACGGAGGCTTCCAGAATCAAAACGAGTATGGCAGCAAGGAAGTGTATCGGCTGTTTGAAAAAGTTTTCAGCAGTTTTACAGCATTAAACAGTCAAACTGGAAAATACCGGGAGATTTCACCTTTGCGGGTGCTGAATGAATTATCTAGTAGCCAGTTGTTAGGAGAGAATATAAAAGAATTAGTGGATCAGTACCTGGAGTATATGGATAGGAGCAGAGGGGATCGAAGGAGAAAAAATCGATTTTTGGTTATTAGTGTTGATGATATTGATATGAATCTGAACACGGGAAAGGGAAGAAGTGAATCTGTTTATGAAGTGCTGGAAAACCTGCATCGGTACTTTATGATTCCAAATGTGATTCTAATGCTGACCTATGACTATTCAGATCTGTGTATTGGCTGTGAAAAGCATTTCTATCAAATTTATCCGAAAAAATGGGAGCCAAAAACGGAAGTAAACCGTCAGTATGTGAGAACAATCACAGTTGAGTATTTGAAAAAGGTAGTTCCTATATACAGCCGGGTCTACATGCCTTCTTTAAGAAAGAAGGATTATTCTGATGATAATATTACAAAAATCAGAATGAATATTGAGGAAATCCAGCGGGATCTTAAACCTTTTAAAGCAGCATTATGCAGGAGTAGAAAAAATGAAACAGTTGATTTGACAGTAAAGAAATTTTCTTTTCTGATGAAGGCTTCTGTCAGTGACTTATATTATGACGCCCTTGGCGGAAAAAAGCATTTTGCAGAGCCAACCAGCCTTCGCGAAATGGTGCAGTCCTACCGTTTTTATCGGTATCTTTTAAATCTTTTAGAGAATGGTCAAAGTGAAGAAGACAGGGATCCCATTGTGTTTAAAGAACTGTTGGATGATTTGTATTTTCGCTTTGCAACGGAAAGATTAAACCGCAATGAATTAACTGTATTTAAACGTTATTTAGATGTAACCATCGAACGAAGAAGCCAGGATATTTTAAGTGATTTGGAAGAAATTTTTAATGAAAAGCAAAAAGGGAAAAATCCTTTAGAAGCGGCTTCAGATTTTGATGATACAAGTTTATCTTCAATTACTTGTATAGGGGATAAAAAGTCTTCTTACAGCTATGGAGAACTTTTGTTTGGTTTATATCAGGCCAGTAAAAATGGCTGGTTCAGCAAGGAATTTATTTGGTGTATTTTAAATTCTTATACTATTATGCTTACGAAACTGTACAGAAAAATGCAGAAAACCAATAATCAAAGCGAAGAAAAGAAACTCCGAAATAAATTTGCGCAAATTATAGGTGCCTCTGTATCAAGCAGTTGGTCTAATTTATTTGTTCCGAAACTTCAGAGGGTACACGCAGCAGATTTAGAAGAGGAGATGGATGAAGCCAACGAGAATCAAATTATATTGGATGCACAAAATACCAGCTTAGTTTCAGTAGGGTCCATAAGGCATAGTCTATCATATGTTAAAATACCATTTAAATTAGAAAAATATGTAACCTTAAGTGAATTTATAAAAGAACTGCGTATGATTGAAATTATGGGTATGTTTTTTACGAGGGTAAGCCATCGGGGGAGCCAAGTTGCACTTAACCATGGTTTTAAGATAACTTATAATAGCTTTATTAAAAATAAGGAAAATAGTACTGATCATGGATCCAATAATAGAAATGAACAGAGGGTAGATATTAATTTTGAATATACCGATGGCTGTTTTAATATTATGAATTTTGTAACAAATTTATTTTTGTGGGATTCTTATTTTGATTCTTTACATGCAAATTTAAAAGGAGCATTTGAAGAATATTATAGAGATATAAGAAGACTGGGAAATCAAGAGATCCGGATTAAAAAAATAGACGGCTTTTTTGAAACATATTCATTAAAGGCGTGTTATAAGAGCTGGAATCATGAGTTTAAGGGGTTTGCAATGCCTCTTTATAGCTTTGATATGATGTATAATATTATGAAACGGTGTTATCAACACCGGGGATTATTCCCGGTAGCGGTAGGAATAGATCACTTTTGGCATTATGTTAAAAGAGTTTATGTCAGCATGGGTAATTTATTAAGGGCTGAAGGAGCGTTTTACTTTTCAGATGGAGAGAAAGGATTAGAAGCAGATTCGTTTAACCGTTTTTGGCGGGCGTATGAGGAGTGCCCGTTTATTGATTACATAAATAAGCTTGATGAAAATAGTCGTTTGAGGACCCTGTTTTTAGATAATTTTAAACAAATGATTTTAAGCTGCTGCGGTCCTGAGGAAATTAAGAAATGAGGCTGGAATTAGAGAGGGCGGTAAAACTGTTATTTCAAAGGGTTTCCATCGAGCGTCTGTTGACTCTGCAGGAAGAGAATAAGATTTATTACAACCAAGTAAAACCAGATTATCTTCAGGATTTAATGCTGACCTATTCCCAGGAATTTAGCGATACAGAACGAAATTTGCAGTTATCTGAAATAGTAAAGCAGATGGAACAGAATCAAAAACTATTGGTTCCTTCTGCTGTAAAAGGTACACTTCATGTATTTTCCGCCCTTCTCTTTTGCATTCCAAATATTTTGACATTTCATGAGAATCAGGTTGCCTGCAAGTACAATATGCTTTTGGAATGGAATGATTTGACGTTAGCGTTGGGAGAGGATCTGCCTGTATTGGTTATGCTGGTAAAGAGGGATTTAGAGCAGGGAAAGATCTGTACGGATTTTTCCTGGCCGCCTGTTATCGGTCATAATAACAGTCAGTTAAGTAAGATTTTGATGCGGGGGATGGCGGATAATCATTTTCATCTGCGTGGTTCAGCACCCTATTTTTATATTGCCTGGCTGAATTTAATGAACAATCCAGGACGGAAAAATTTCTTAAAGCCGTTTGAACGAATTGAACAAAATTATAGAGATAAGAATAAAAAATCGGAAGTAATGATTCAAAGACAGCCTCTTTCTGTACTAGTGGCGGAAGCATCTCTTATTCGCTTTTATCTATGTATGAAGTTAAAAGGACAGCAGTTCCACTTATTTAAATGTCTGGTTTCCAGTAAAGATCTCTCTCAGAAAATATTGTATCGGATCGAACGAGAGCAAAAAAGAAAAGAAGCCGGAAAAGTGGATATGAAGGATGGAAAAAAATCGGAACCTTTCACATGCAAAGTAATAGAATTGGAACAACTGAAGCCATATTTGACAAATGATGAGTATGAGCACCTGAAAGAAAATATTGTACAAAATCAAATCAGGATGTTGTTAGCAAATTCACGCTACATAGAAGTCAACATGGAATTAATTCAGACAGCTATTGACAGTATGGCAGGAAACAGTGGAGATATCGATTATATGCAGCAGTTTGCACCAACCCAAAATTTTTGCGGAAGGGAAGAATATAAGCTGCTGGCAGGAGAACGATGGTTTATCTATCATATGCTGAAAGCAATTCTGATAGAAGATCATACGTTTACAATAGACGAATACAATTGGTTCTATGCGTATCTTCGGATTAAATCGGAGATTTGTTCCGAATTAACCCAGACGAATCACATTGTGGGATTTGAAAATTTTCAGATTTATCAAAAAAGAAAGGATTGGTTTACTCATTTAGAAGATTTTTGGAAATCAGAGAAAAAACTGGCTCGGTTGGCAGTGTGGGATATTTTAAACAGTCCATCCATGCATTTTTTGGAGGTACGGATTTCTCCGGCGAATACAGCATATGAAAACATGCTCCAAATCAGGAACTATGACGAGGCAATTACAAACTCATTTGATAAGGATGAGGAATTGGTGTTAAGGATAAGGAGCTTTCTAAATCAGGAGCAGCTTGAATTCCAAAGTGAAAGTCAGGAGAAAGCAGATTTAAAGAAGCGGTTTTTTTACGTACTGCATTTTACCAAGCGGGGCGATAATCCAATTGCTAACGTAGAAACTTTGGAATGCCGTCATTTTCAGTACCGGAGGCTCATAAAACAAAAAGCTAATGAAATTTTGCATTTTCGATCCACTTATCCTCAATATGGCAGGAGAGTAGCTGGAATTGACGCATGTTCTCAGGAGATCGGATGCCGCCCAGAGGTATTTGGACGGGTTTTTCGAACTTTGAAAAACTATTGTTATCCATTATACAATGAGAAAATTGGAAATGCAGCGCTGCCCCAGCTAAAACTTACTTATCATGTGGGAGAAGATTATCTGGATGTGGTAGACGGTTTGCGGGCAATTGATGAAGCAATCCGCTTTTTAGGGTTAGACTGCGGAGATCGGATGGGACATGCAATTGCACTGGGAGTGAATGCGAAAGATTGGTATGGATTTAAAAATAAACAGATTATCATGCCTTTGCAGGATTATCTGGATAATATTGTGTGGCTGTACCATGCTTTAAATAAATATCAAATTGATGGTTTTGATCCTCTTAGAGGGTGGTTACAGGAACAATACAGTCATTATTTTTTTTATATTTATCAGCACTACTTATCTGGAGTAAATCAAGAAGGTATTGCATTTATACAGAGCGGGACATTAAATAAATTTGATATTAATATTTACTATTTGTCCTGGCTGCTAAGAGGCGATCAGCCAAGTTTGTATAAAACAGGAAAATTCCAGGAGGAATTAAGGAGTAAGGATCAATGGGGGTTATATGCAGTCAATAAAAAATATATTCGCAGTGATGATATCCGCCATATCCCAGAGGTAGCGCTGCTGTATCACATGTACCATTACAGCCGGGAAGCCAGAATAAAGGGCAGTGAAATGAAAACCTTTCATATTCCGGATCATTATATCAGCAGCATTGGGGAAATTCAGAAAGCCATGATGGATGATATTGTAAATAAGGGGATTTCTATCGAAACGAATCCATCTTCTAATATCCGAATTGGTACATATTTGCGCTTTGGGAATCATCCCATAAAAACTTTTTATAATTCAGGTCTGACGAAAGATCTGGGGGAATTAATGGCATGTCCTCAGATTAATGTTTCTATTAATACAGACGACAGAGGAGTATTTTCTACAAAACTGGAAAATGAATACGCGCTTCTTGCCTGTGCCATGGAACAGGAAAAAACAGCAGAAGGATGCCATCGGTATAAAAAAGAGTTTATTTATGAATGGTTGGATAACATTCGCGAAATGGGAATTCGGCAGGTTTTTTTATCTTAAAATTTAGAATGTTTTTCAGTTTCCTTGCATATGCCGCAGGCAAAGCAACTGCTGCAATATGCAAGGAAATTTTGCAATTATCTGCAATTGTTTCAAATCATCTGTATTCTGTGATATATGCATAAATATGCGATATCTATGGAGCTGATGTTTCACTGCAGAACGTTACTGTGAAAGCTCAGCGCAAAGCGCTGAGCTGTGCGAAAACGGGGCCGCAACGCGACAACTTCCACTCCCGTTTTCTGCACATCCTCCCGGAGGGTTCACAGGAACCCCTTTCATTTATGGTGGTGCCCTAGCGGGGCATGGGGGGTTACTGTGAAAGCTCAGCGCCCTGCCGCCGATTAGACGGCCTAAGTTCAGGGATTCCAAGTGCGCCCGCCAGACTTTCCTGTGTGTGATGTGTCTGCTGCCGAGCGCATGAAGGTTACTGCCAAACTTACCGCCAAAATATCCCAGCAAGCCAGTTGTATCTTGACAGAAGGAGAACAATCACATATGATAGAATCGTATTAGGAGGCGCTGATGTTCCTGACCAATCTTAACGGCTTATTTTTTTAGAAATTATGCCGATATGTATGATAAGGCAATAGCTTGTTTGCGGCTATGCTACGTTTCAAGATAAAAGAGCAGCGAGGTAACTTATGAGCCGTTTACTGAAAAAACAATTATTTTCCATAGCAGATTCCTTAGATAAGGCAAATAAGATCTTGGAAAAAAATCTTCTGAAAAAGAAAATTGACCAGCAGGCCTTAACAGGCCTCTTAAGTGACTGCCAGGAAAGTGCCATTACCATGGGAAATCTGATAGAAAAGCTTTACGGAGAAGGCACCAGAAGTGTGAAGGAATTAGAAGATTACTGTGAAGCCTTATATCAGATGACTCTTTCCCTGTTAAATCCTTTGGCCCGCCGTGAACTGTTAGGCCAATTGGGAAAGCATATCAAACGGCTGAAAAGGAATATTGCAGAGGAAGTTTCAGGCCGTCTGGAAGTAGTATTTTTTCCCTACAAAATATCTATGTGGGATTCCTTAGAAAGCATTTGGAAAGCAGCAGATGCAGATCCGGATTGTGATGCTTATGTAGTTCCCATTCCCTACTATGATCGGGATTCAGAAGGTCAGTTTAAGGAAATGCATTATGAAGGCGGCCAGTATCCGGATTCGGTTCCGGTGATTCACTATGAGGAGTATGATCTGGAAAGCCGTCTGCCGGATGTGGTTTTTATCCATAATCCATATGATAATTATAATTATGTTACCAGTGTGCATCCCCGCTACTATTCTAAAAATCTAAAAGGTCTTACAAATTTATTAGTGTATGTACCTTATTTTAGTACTTCGGGAGGTATGAGCGAAGCACAAAGCAAATGCATTGCTTACTACTATGCAGACTACGTTATTATGCAGTCTGAAAAAATGCGAAGATTCTATGATCCGGAATTGCCGGCAGGGAAGCTTCTGCCCATGGGTTCTCCTAAATTTGATCGGATTGTACATATTTGTCAAAACCCGCCTGAGCCGCCTGAAGACTGGAAAAAGAAGATGGCTGGCAAAAAAGTTTATTTTTACAATACCAGTTTAGGCGGTATGTTGGGGAATACTCCGGGATTCTTAAAGAAAATGGAGTATGTTTTTCAGTGTTTTGAAGGCCGGGAAGATGCCTGCCTGCTGTGGAGGCCCCATCCTCTTTTGGATTCTACCTTTGAATCGGTGCGGCCCAAATATAAGCCGGTGTATGACAAGCTGAAGGAATATTTTATCAGCAATGATTTGGGGATTTATGATAATACCCCTGAGATAGCAGATACCATTGCTTTGTGTGATGCTTATATTGGCGACAGCGGTACTTCAGTTACTTCCCTTTTTGGGATAGTAGGGAAGCCTATGTTTATACTGAATAATAATATTCACAGCCTGCCAAAAGAGGATGATTGGAGGGGAGAAGTGATTACAGGCTTTTCTCTGACAGAGGGAGGCGCCTGGATGATTACACAGGGAAATAAATTATACCATTCCTCAGCAGAACCAGATGAAGAAAATAGGATGAAATTTCAATTTAGCTGTGATTTATCCGATTATGCCAGCGGCTCTTATTATGGATGGGTACAATGTGTGAATGGCGTTTACTATGTATGTCCGGCAAATGCTCAGGATATTCTTATGCTGAAAGACGGCCAAATTGAAAAGAGGATTCCTTTGGAAGATCAGTTAGATCAGGGAGGGGCTTTCTATTCCTCTGCTGTGTGCTGTGAAAAATATTTGTTTTTGATTCCAAATAATTATCCGGCGATTGTAAGATATGATACTTCAAATGGAGAAATCCGTTACCTTTCTGACTTTCCGGATGTGTTTCAAAGCGTGAACCGAGGGGAAAAACAGGTTGGCGGGGTGGCAGCATGGAAGGAATACCTGTATTTGACTTCCCCGGTGGACGACCAGGTGCTTCGGATTCATGCAGAAACCTTAAACCAGCAGATTATAACCATTGGTTCGGAAGGTTCCTGCGGATGTGCCGGCATTTCCTTTGACGGGGAAGCATTTTGGCTGCTGCCCTATGAGGGAAAGACAGTTAAGCGTTGGAATCCTGAAAACGGAGAGATAAAAGAGTATACCGAGTGGCCGGAAGGATTTACCTGTTTCCATCCGGTGCGGGAGTATGAATGTGAGGGATTTCCTTTCAGCTCAGTTATAGTTAATAAAAATGACGCATATCTTTCACCCAATTGGGGAAATATGTATGTCCGTTTGGATCTGGACAGTGGGGAAGCGGTTCAATGGATTCCCCCTGTTCCGATACCAGATGATGTAAAAAACGGATATTACGGAAAGTGGACGAAGAGCTATTTTACTCTTAAGATAAAAGATTTTACTAAGCCTTTGGATTTTGATGGGGCAGAATACAGGCTGTTTTCTCTTTATGATAAGAAATTATATCAGTTTGATTTGGAAACCAATGATTATAAGGAGATCAAACTGGAATTCGATATGGATGAACTGAAAGCCAATGAACCTGGGTTTAAGGAATCTTCCCAATGGCTGATTTATGCATGCTGTGAGAATTCTTTTAACTCCCTTTCTGATTTTCTGGATGGAAATATTACAGGAAATCAATTTGATAAAGACAGGCAGATCCGTGGGTTTAGTCAGATTGCAGCGAATCCGGGAAGCAGCGGGGAACTGATTTACCGGTTTATGAAAAATAAGGCATAGGGAAAATTTCTTGAAATGGAGGTAAACAAATGCCGAAAACGCAGAGGCAGCAAGGAGGAAGCAGCCAGTGACAAAGGTAATTACATATGGCACGTTTGATTTATTCCATGAGGGGCATTACAGGCTTCTGCAGAGGGCAAAGCAGCTTGGAGATTACCTGATTGTAGGTGTTACCACTGAGGAATACGATCAAACCAGAGGGAAGCTGAATGTAATCGATTCCCTTATGACCAGAATTGAAAATGTAAGGAAAAGCGGGTTTGCAGATGAGATTATCATCGAGGAGTCCCAAGGACAGAAATTCCGGGATATCAAGAAATACCAAGTGGATATTTTTACTGTAGGCTCTGACTGGGTGGGGCAGTTTGACTATTTGAAAGATTATTGCAAGGTGGTATATCTGGAACGGACGAAAAATATTTCCAGCACCATGCTGCGGATTCAGAATAAGCGGATTCAGCGGATAGGCATCATCGGAACCGGGAGAATTGCAGAACGGTTTATTCCGGAAGCAAAACTGGTCAGCGGAGTCAGCGTAGAAGCAGTTTATAATCCCCATACAGAAAGCGCCCTTCGGTATGCCGGCAGATGGGGAATTGATTCTTATAAGAATCTGGAAGAATTTTATCAAGCAGTGGATTCTGTATATATTGCATCCCCTCACGAAACGCATTACCAGTATATTAAAAAGGCACTGGAACATGGCAAACATGTACTTTGCGAAAAACCTATGGTGCTGAAAGGACAGCAGGCAAAAGAATTATTTGCCCTGGCAAAAGAAAACAGGCTGGTACTGTTTGAAGGGATAAAGACGGCTTACTGTCCGGGATTTGGAAAAATGATGGGGATGGCTTGCAGCGGCTTGATTGGCACAGTGCGGAATGTGGAAGCCTGCTTTACAAAACTGGAAAATCCGAAAAACAGGGAACTCACCGATCTGCAGTATGGAGGAAGCTTTATCGAATTAGGAAGCTATGTAATGCTTCCCATTATCAAGATGTTTGGCCACGAACCGGAACAAGTGCGGTTTGACCGGATTAACGGGGAAAATGGCCTGGATCTGTTTACAAAGGCATATTTTAAGTATCCGAATGGATTAGGAACCGCTACCTGCGGGCTGGGCGTAAAGTCAGAAGGACAGCTTATTATCTCAGGAACAAAAGGCTATATTTTGGCAGAGGCTCCCTGGTGGAAGACCGCATACTTTGAAATCCATCATGAAAATCCCAGTGATGTGGAGAAATTTTCAGAGCGCTTTTTAGAAGATGGCCTGCGGTATGAAATCAGCGATTTTCTTTCCTTAATTAATGGAAATAAGAAAAATGGATTTAAACTGACGCCGGAGGATTCAGTGGTGATGGCAGAGGTGATGGAGGAGTTTTTGAGGGAGAAAAATCATGAAAATATGGGCACATAGAGGATGCAGTCAGAATTATCCGGAAAATACGCTGCTGGCATTTGAAAAAGCAGCATCCCTTCCAAATCTGACAGGAATTGAGTTGGACATTCAGTTAACAAAGGATAGAGAACTTGTAGTAATCCATGATGAGCGGGTAGACCGAACCACTGAAGGGATTGGCTTTGTTAAGGATTATACCCTTTCTGAATTAAAGAAGCTGCACATTTATGCAGGAAGCAATCCTAGTCAGGAAATTCCTGCAATGGAGGAAGTCCTTGATTTAATTGAAAAAAAGCTGAAACGGGGAGGTTTGAAACTGAATATTGAGTTAAAAAACAGTGTTTATCCCTACCCTGGCATGGAGGAAATTATTGTAGATATGATACATAAACGCGGCCTTCAGCAGGCAGTAGTTTACTCTACCTTTTATGCTAAATCCCTTGAGCAGTTATATATGCTGGATCCGGCGGCTGAACTTGGCATATTAGACAGCAAAGTTTCCGACTGTATGTATAAAATGAGAGGAAACTGTGGGGCGGCGGCGCTTCATCCATTTTGGAGAGGATTGGATCTTACTGCACAGCAATTAGAAGGCTATACGGTAAGGGCCTGGATGACAGGGCATTTATATCCTGAAAAGCCCACAGGGACATTGCTTAACTTGACTGAGTTAGAACAAAAGGGGATTACAGATGTGTTTTTGAATGAGCCTGAGAAATATTTATATGATTGAGAGGATTACAGCAGCAGTTTATAAGGAGTTGATGGCTGTAGATAATAGTATGAAGGTAACTTTAAAGGAGTTTGCATTAAAAATAGCTGAAACCTTGCTGCAAAGATAAAACCCATAGCTAAGAACTGCACTTTGACAATTTCATACTTTACATCAGATTTTAGGATAACATTCCTTCCTTTACATATGGGAAATGCGATGCTAAAATGATTATAGGAGCAGGGTTTGCATTTCGAGAGGAGAAGGAATATGCAAAGGTATTTTAATACAGAGGGGCGCTGTAAGCCAGATATTCATTATATGGTGGGGCTGGATGAGCGGATGGACAGAATCAAGCGGCTGTTTGTAGACAGAGGGAAGTATTTTGTAATTAACCGAGGCAGACAGTATGGAAAAACCACAACGCTTATGGCTTTGGCTGAATATTTAAAGGATAACTATACAGTAATATTCATGGATTTCCAAATGATGAGTACTGCCAGTTTTGCTGATGAGCAAACGTTCGTAATCGCTTTTATTGAATATATTGAAGAACTGTTAGCAGTAAAAAAGGAGTTAAGGAAAGCGGTCGATGTACAGGCTATGCTGGATTTGAAGACGTTAAAAAATGCAGGACGGATTTCCATGGCTCACTTGTTCCGTAAGTTAAGCAGAATATGCGGCACATCAAAAAAGCCGGTTGTCCTGATGATTGACGAGGTAGATCGGGCGTCCAATAACCAGGTATTTCTTGATTTTCTTGCAATGCTTAGACGTTATTATCTTGACAGAGAAGATAATCCTTCTTTTTATTCGGTTATTTTAACAGGGGTGTACGATATCAAAAATTTAAAATTAAAATTGCGGCCTGAAGAAGAACATAAATATAACAGTCCCTGGAATATTGCCGCTAATTTTGATATGGACATGAGCTTTTCTTCTGAAGAGATTGCTGGTATGCTGAAAGAGTATGAGGAAGATCATCACACAGGAATGGATATGAAAGCTGTTTCGCAATGGATTTATGAGTATACATCTGGTTATCCATACCTTGTTTCCGCAATTTGCAAACTGATTGATGAGGAGCCTTATCGGATAAAGAAATTTAGGAGCCTGGAAGAAGCTTGGACAAAGGAAGGGATTGGAGAGGCAGTGAATATACTGCTGACACAACAAATTCCATTGTTTCAAAGTATGATACGGCAGCTTAATGATTACTCTGATTTAAAAAGAATGCTGAATGCTATTTTGCTTCAAGGAAAACGAATTACATTTAACCCAGATAATTCTGCAATTAATCTGGCATTTATGTTTGGATATATTGTAAATGGAAAGGGGAGTGTACAAGTAGCAAACCGGATATTTGAAATGCGGCTGTATAATCTTTTCCTGTCAGAAGAAGAACTTACAAATGCAATGTATAACGAGGCACAGAGAGATCGAAATCAGTTTATTCAGAATAGAAGACTGGACATGAAACTTATTCTTGAGAAGTTTGTTTTGCATTTTTCCGATGTTTATAGTGAACAGGACGAGAAATTTGTGGAAGAATATGGGCGTAAATTTTTCCTGCTTTATTTAAAGCCTATTATTAATGGAACAGGAAATTACTACATTGAAGCACAGACCAGAGATGCAAGGCGGACAGATATTATTGTAGATTATCTGGGGCAGCAGTTTATTGTAGAGTTAAAGATATGGCATGGAAATGAGTATAATGAGAAGGGAAGGCAGCAGTTAGCCGAGTATCTGGATTTCTATCACCAGAATGAAGGTTATTTGCTGAGTTTTAATTTTAATAAGAAAAAAGAGCAAGGCGTAAAGGAGTTTCGGATTGGGGAAAAGACGATTATTGAAGCTATAGTTTAATAAAATTGTCAAATAGAATTAGGATTTAGCTGATAGAATCTGATGCAAAGTATGGGATTGTCATATTGCTGCATCAGATTTTTTTATATTATAAGAAAGAGCTTCTATGATATAAATATTTTTCATTGTAACAGAAAAGAGTATTGCAGCACATTGTATTTCAGAAAAAGAAGCGGAGGTATTTGAGTATCAATGATTGAATTAACAGCAGAACAACTCAGGCAGCTTCAGATGATTGAATTAGAAATGCTTACAGAGGTAGATCGGATCTGCAGAAAATGCAAGATCCATTACAACATAATAGCTGGTACTTTGCTGGGGGCAGTCAGGAATGGCGGTTTTATACCATGGGATGATGATGCTGATGTGGCGCTGCTTCGGCCTGAGTATGAAAAGTTCCGGGAAGCATGCAAGACGGAGCTGGATAAAAGCAGGTTTTATTTTCAGGATCACAGGAATACGAGGGGATACCGCTGGGGGTATGGGAAGCTGCGAAGGAAACAAACGATTTTCCAGCGGGAATACCAGGAACATCTGCCATATAAACAGGGAGTTTTTATTGACATCTTTCCCTTAGATTCAGTGCCGGACAATTATTTTTTGCGAAGTTTAAAAAATTTTGAATGCTTTTGTGTCAGGAAAATTTTGTGGTCAAAGGTTGGTAAAATTGCGGAAAGAAATTTTTTGAAACGAAGTGCATATAGCCTTTTAGACAAGATACCAGAGCGGGAAGTATTTCGCTATTATCAGGGAATGGTGGAGCGGGCTGGAAAAGAAAAAACAAGGATGGTTCGCATTCTAACATTTCCAACTCCTAACAGCGAATATGGATATTACAGAAATTGGTATGAGAACAGTGTAGATACGGTATTTGAAGGAAAAGTATTTCAGGGAATTAAAGATTATGATAGTTATTTAAGCTTTAAGTTTGGGGAATATAGGGAGCTGCCGCCGATGGAGAAGAGGAAGGTGCATCCGGTGAGTAATTTCAAAATTATAGGATAGTATATAAGTGTTCTAAGGTAAGCAGTTATGCTAGTTTCCTACCGAGTCGGAACTAACATGCTCCCTCAAAACGGGTAAGCAGTTATGCTAGTTTGAAAGGAATTGATATTCGATTTAATAAGGCTAAAGCTTTTATACGAATAGAGGAGAATAAAAAGTATGCAATTGGTCATATGGGGATTAGGAACCAACGGAAAAAATATAATTGATACATTAGGCAATAAGAATATAGTAGCTATCATAGAATCAAATATAGATAAAATTGCAGAAGGTTATTACGATGAAATTCCCATTATTGGATTTGAAACGTATTTAGAAAAGTATAAAGATTATTATATTGTTGTTACTCCGATGAAATATCAGGAAATTGAAAATAAATTGAAAGATTATAATATTGAAAGATATTTTATACAAAATCGCAGTGCTATTAGATTATCTGCTCTGTTTGAGTTAAGAAATAAAGATTTTGTAGAAATATATAATTTGAGAAAATGCAAGGAATATTATATTGGAGGAATTAATCTATTTAGTGTGCTTCTATATGAATATTTAATGAAACTTGGATATCGTGTATGGTTTTATCAAAAAAATAATGAGAAGAGTTTATTGCTGGAAATACTGATAAGGGACGAAATTATTAAAAATGTTTGTGAACAAATAAAAAGTGAAAACTCTATTTTTTTTCAAACGGATAACCATGTATGTGTGGACTCTGATGATATCACTATAATCAGTTCCGATATGTTAAATAGAAATTTTTATACAGGGTGGAGTGCTGATTTAAAAAGATTTAAGAACTGCCATAAGGGAGAGCGAGTTTTTATTGTTGCAACTGGACCTAGTTTGCAGATGTCAGATCTCGATATTCTATATAAATATCAGGAAAAAACAATTAGTATGAACTTTATTTTTCATGCATTTGAAAAAACGAAATGGAAACCGGATTACTATGTTGCTTCTGATGGAAATATGATACGGGAATTTGAAAAAATTGAGGAACTTAGGAAAAACTTTATGGGTATTCATAAGTTTATGAGTGACAATTATTTGAATTTTTGGAAAAATGATTTGGATGAAACCTATCATTGCTTCAGACAGATACAAGATAGTGAGCAGGTGAGGTTTAGCGAGGATTTTTCAGAAAAGGTGTTTAGTGGTTATACAGTAACATATGCATGTATACAATTAGCTGTTTATATGGGATTTAAAGAAATTTACTTGATTGGGTGTGATTTTAATTTTTCAAAAAAATTTGACTCTCCAAATGATCACTTTTATCATGTGATAGAAAAAAATTATACGTTTGACTATGAGTTTGTTGGTAAGAGTTATGAAAAAGCAAAAGAATATACAAAAATGCAAAATATTAAAATATATAATGCAACACGAGGGGGGAAATTGGAGATATTTGAAAGAATAAATTTTGATTCTTTGTTTGAGTAAAATTTTGAGAAAGTATAAGAGGCGTAATAATGGATCGAATAAGCAACGTAGAATGGAATTATGTAAAAGAGGTTTTGAATGGTCAATTTTCATCAATAAGTACATATCAAATGGTTACAAAATTAGAAACAAAATTTGCAGAAAAATTTCATTCAAAGCATGCAGTAGCTATGGTTAATGGCACGGCAACACTTCATGCTGCATTGGAAGCAGCAGAAGTGGGGCCAGGTGATGAGGTCATTTGTCCTCCTCTTACAATGAGTAGTACTTCAATTGCTGTTTTGCAGGCCAATGCAGTGCCAGTTTTTGCAGATGTGGATAGAGAGAGTTTCTTAATTACAGCGGAGAGTATCAAGAAGGTTATTACTCAAAAAACAAGAGCGATTATTACAGTATCATTATATGGCTTAGCACCACAAATGAGAGAAATTATGGAGGTTGCTCGTAATAATAATTTAATTGTAATCGAGGATAATGCAGAATGTTTTGGATCATATCAAAATGGACAATTGGTAGGAACCTTTGGTCATATGGCATCTTATAGTTTTCAGAGTTCAAAACACCTTACTGCCGGAGAAGGCGGAATTGTAATAACAAATAGTGACGAATTAGCTGATAAATTAAGAAGATATTCAGGTTTGGGATATGCTGGAATAAGTGGAAAAAAAGGGAGAATAACGAAAGATGATATACAATGTCCTAATTATGAAAGGCATGTGATTTTGGGATGGAATTATCGAATGTCTGATCTTTGTGCAGCAGTTGCTTTAGGTCAATTGGA
The DNA here is from genome assembly GCA_022796475.1 of Lachnospiraceae bacterium. GTDB lineage: Bacteria > Bacillota > Clostridia > Lachnospirales > Lachnospiraceae > Caccovicinus. The sequence continues at coordinate 36,979 of JAAWIS010000009.1, forward strand.
ACGTATGGAAGAATTGATAAAAGTTCGCCGCAGGGCAGCATCATATTATCAGGAAGAAGTAGAGAAATGCAATTGGCTGTATCCTCAATATGTACAAAAAGATAATTTACATTCTTACTGGACGTATGCAGTAATGTTGGATACTGAGAAAGTAAAATGGCATGAATTTAGAAATAAATATTTAGAATTTGGTGGGGATGGAATATATGCTGCCTGGAAACTGTCTTATCAAGAGCCTATGTTTAAAAATAAAAGTTTTCTCAATAGAGAAAAATTAGGACTCTATGATCACTATGATTATAATGCAGTGCATTGTATAAATGCAGAATATTTGCAACCAAAGCTGTTGCAATTTAAAACGAATTATTATTGCGAGGAAAAGGCAAAGCAACAAGCAAAAATTTTAAATAAGACAATTGCTTATTTTAATAAAAATAGAGGTTAATGTAGATGAAATTTTTAGCAATTATACAGGCAAGATGTGGCTCTTCAAGGCTACCATCAAAAGTTTTGAAGGATTTATGTGGAAAAACGATTTTAGAACGGGTTATAGAAAGAGTAAGAAAAAGTAAATATGTTGATGAAGTAGTGGTAGCTACAACTTTGAATGAAGATGATATACCAATTGTTAGCCTGGTTTCAAGTTTAGGAATAAGAGTTTTTGCAGGGAATTCATTGGATGTGTTGGATCGATATTATCAGGCTGCAAAAATAATTCAACCAGAATATGTTATTCGTATCACGGCAGATTGTCCAGTTTTTGATGCTAAATTATTAGATGATGCAATTGAAAAACTAAAGCCAGAAACGGATTATATGGCAGCGTGTTCTGAAACGTTAGCAGATGGATTAGATTTAGAGATTATACGTTATGAAGTACTGAAACAAGTTTGGAAAGAAGCACATCTTGCGTCTGAGCGGGAACATGTTACTATGTATATTAAAAATAATAAGAAGTTATTCACTATACAAGATTATAAAAGTCCATTGGGAAATTTGCATAATGAAAGGTGGACAGTTGATGAACCAGAGGATTATTTCTTTATAAAAAATATATACGATCACTTTAAAATAGCAGGAAAAGAAGCTTTTGATTCAAAAGATATTTTAGCATATTTAAATGCAAATCCAAAAGTACGTGAAATTAATAAAGGCTTTATCCGTAATGAAGGACTTTTGATTTCTTTAAAAAATGATAGGACTGTGAAAAGGCCAATTGAGGAGTAAAGAAAATGTATAGAGATATTATTGATGGTAGGACAATCCTCATAACAGGAGGAACTGGATCATTTGGAAAGTGTTTTACGAAATATGTATTAATGAATTTCAATCCCAAAAAGGTAATTATCTATTCTAGAGATGAATTTAAGCAGTTTAATATGTTAAATGATTTTAAAGAATATGGAGAACGATTGCGATTTTTTATTGGAGATGTGCGTGATTTAAGACGTTTAAAAAGGGCATTTAAAGGTGTAGACTATGTTATTCATGCAGCAGCGTTAAAGCAGGTTCCTAGTTGTGAATATAATCCAAACGAGGCAATAAAAACTAATATACATGGAGCTATGAATGTAATTGAAGCAGCTCTGGATTGCAATATAAGAAAAGTAGTTGCATTATCTACAGATAAAGCTGTAAATCCAGTTAATTTGTATGGAGGAACAAAGCTTGTTTCGGACAAGCTTTTTGTGGCTGCAAATTCTTATGTAGGTGTATCAGATTTAAATTTTTCCGTTGTAAGATATGGGAATGTTGCCGGAAGTCGAGGATCAGTTATTCCATTTTTTAATAAAATAATTCAGGAGGGGAAATATGAACTTCCAATCACTGATTATAGGATGACTAGATTTTGGATTAGCCTGCCAGAGGGGGTACAGTTAGTACTAAAGGCCCTGAAGGAGGCTCGTGGTGGAGAAATCTTTATTAGTAAAATTCCTTCCTTTAAAGTTACAGATTTAGCACAAGCAATGCTTCCAGGATGCAAAATGCCAGAAATAGGAATTCGGGAAGGGGAAAAATTACATGAAGTTATGGTGACAGCAGAAGATGCTCCAACTACCTATGAATATGATAAACACTATATCATATATCCACAATTGATGTTTAATGATCGAATGAAATTGGAGCCTAGTGGAAAGAAAGTACAAAATGATTTTGTTTATAGTTCAGGAACAAATAAAGAATGGCTATCAGTTGAACAGATTAAAGAAAGATTAGAGTCTAGCATGACATTTTTATAAAAAGGAGCACATTATGTTTCAAAATGAAAGAGATATTTCTGAATGGAAGTCAGGGAACAAAAAAATAATGGACTATCATAAAAGACAATTAGAAACTCCTTATAGGAGTACAATATATTTTGAAATATTTTTATCTGAAAATACTTCATTAGATAATTGCAAAATTATAGATATTGCTTGTGGGGCTGGGGGGGGTAATAAGATATTTAGCAAAATTACATAAAAGTAGCGATTTTTTGGGTATTGATTTAAATGATAGTTTTTACGGAAATTTTGCAGAATTAAAAAATATAAATTTTGAAGTAAGCGATTTATACAATATGGATAATAAATATGTGAACCATTTTAATGGGGCACTTTGTTTACAGACATTATCATGGCTTCCTGGATATAAAGAGGCAGTAAAAAAGATATGTGATTTAAAAACTGATTGGATCGCGATGTCATTGCTTGGATATGAAGGCAAGATTAATTTTAATATTGAAATTGAAAACTATGAAAATTTAACCCCAGAAGGCAATTTTACACATAGTTGGTATAATATTTATTCAATCCCATTGATGAATCAATACTTGAAAGAGGAAGGGTTTAAAAAAATTATATATAAGAAATTTGAAATAGATATTGATTTAGAGAAACCTGATAATTTAGATATGGGGACTTATACATTAAAGACAATGGAAGGAAAACGGTTACAAATATCAGGTGCGCTTATTATGCCATGGTATTTTATTTATGCTGAGCGATAAAGAAAGTTTATTATAATAAGGAATTAGAATGTTAAAAAAATATAAAATATATATTACTGGTATAGTGGGGCTATTGGGATACGGGATTTACAATACTCTTAAAGATAGAGCAGAGATTACAGGGCTTGATTTACAGGATATTTTGATTACAGGATTGTCTTATCAGAAAATATCGCTTTTAGATATGAAATCTGTAGAACGGGATATAGCAAAAATAAAACCAGATGTATTGGTTCACACAGCAGCATTAGTTAATGTAGACAAATGTGAAGAAAATCCTAAAGAGGCAAGGATTTTAAATACAGATGTGACCGAACAACTTGCTTATATTTGTCAAAAATATGAGATAAAAATGATTTATATATCCACAGATGCAGTTTTCGACGGACTAAATCCTAATTTATATACAGAAGAAGATACAGCAAGACCAATTAATATATATGGGAAGACGAAATTAGATGGAGAAAAAGCAGTTTTAAAGTATCCTGATAATTTAGTATTTAGGACTAATATTTATGGAATTAATGTACAAGAAAAGCAGAGTTTTGGTGAATGGATTTATGATTCACTAATAACAGGAAAAACATTAAATATGTTCACAGACATAGATTTTTCTCCTATACTTGTGAATGAATTGGCAGAGTTGATTTATCAATCATGTAAAAAAGAATTATGCGGTTTATATCATGCATGCGGAACAGGATGTATTACAAAATATGAGTTTGGGATAAAATTGAATGAAGTATTTCAAATAGGATCAAATACAATACATCCGATAATGAGTGATACAGTTAAATTAAAGGCAAAAAGAGCAAAACATATGGGGATGTCTAATAATAAACTTTGTAAAGAATTGCAAATAAAAATAAGTACTCCTGAAGAAAGTATCAGAAAATTTTTCCATTTAATAAGGAGCAGGGACTATAATGGAAATTAAAATAGGAAATAAAACTATATCAAAAAGTTCGAAACCATACTTTATAGCAGATATTGCAGCCAATCATGATGGAGATATTAACCGGGCATATCACTTAATTGAGCTGGCAAAGGAAGCAGGTGCAGATGCCGCTAAATTTCAGAATTTTAAAGCAGAAACAATTGTAAGCAAAAATGGATTTGAAAGAATTGGCAAGCAGATTTCTCATCAATCAAAATGGAAAAAATCTGTGTTTGAAACATACAAGGATGCAAGTCTTCCTGATATGTGGTCACAGAAATTAAAAGAAAAATGTGATAATATTGGAATTGAATACATGACCACTCCATATGACTTTGCATCAGTAGATTTAGCAGATCAGTATGTGAATGCATTTAAAATTGGATCTGGCGATATTACATGGACAGAAATGTTAGAATATATTGCTAAAAAAGGAAAGCCTGTTTTACTTGCTACGGGGGCATCAGAATTAGAAGATGTTAAAAGGGCAATGCAAGTATTACAAAATTACAACAATCAGATTATCCTTATGCAGTGTAATACAAATTATACGGCATCAAGCTCGAATTTTTTATATATTAATTTAAATGTTTTAGGTACATATCAAAAGCAATACCCTAATTGTATACTAGGCTTATCGGATCATACATTTGGTTATGCAACAGTATTAGGAGCCTTTGCTTTGGGGGCGCGTGTATTTGAAAAGCATTTTACAGATGATAATAACAGAGTGGGACCAGATCATAAATTTTCTATGAATCCAAGTACATGGAAACAAATGGTGAAGGCATGTAATGAACTCTATCAGGCAATGGGTGATGGAATAAAAAAGGTAGAGAAAAATGAATTGGATACGGTTAGCATACAAAGAAGATCGTTCTATTTGCAGAAGGATTTAAATAGAGGAGATATTATTAAAGAAGAAGATATTTTTCCGCTTAGACCTGTAAAGGAAGGCTCAGTACTACCATATGAAAAGAATAAAATACTAGGAAGGCGGATTGTAAATGATAAAAAGAAAGATGAAAGTTTGCTTTGGGAGGATATAGATAATGTTGAAGGGTAAGCAAATATATTTGTGTGCTTTAGAAAGAGAAGATCTCCCATATCTAATGAATTGGAGGAATCAGGAAGAATTTCGAAAATATTTTCGTGAATACCGTGAAATAAATTCAGATATGCAAAAGAGTTGGTATGAAAAAAAGGTTTTAAATGATGCAGGAACAGTTATGTTTGCTATTCGCAATATCGAGAATGCTGAATTGATAGGTTGTTGTGGTTTGTGCTATATCAATTGGATTCATAGAAATGCGGATCTTTCTCTGTATATAGGTAAAGACTTTGCATATATTGATGATTTTGGTTATGCAAAAGAGAGTTGTAGCCTCTTATTCAACTATGGGTTTAATCAACTTGGATTAGAAAAAATCTGGTCAGAGTTGTATGAGTTTGATTTAAAGAAGATAGAATTATATCAAAAAGTGGGAATGCAGATTGATGGAGTATTAAGAAATCAATATTATTATGAAGGAAAATGGTGGAATTCTAAAATTTTTTCTATATTGAATAATGAATGGCAGGAAAGGAGGGGTAGGATTGATTAAATTGTGCCTAGGAACAGTACAGTTTGGAATGAAATATGGAATTAATAATCAAAGTGGTCAACCATCAGAGGAAGAATGCTTTGAAATGTTGGATATTGCTTTAGAAAATGGAATTAAAACAATCGATACAGCAAGGGCGTATGGAACAGCAGAAACTATAGTAGGAAATTATCTGGAATATCGAAATTGTAAACATAAAGTAGAAATCATTTCAAAGCTTTGTCCTAATGTAATAGAAGCGAATGAAAAGGATGTATATTCTGTCATAAGAAAAGAATTAGAAGGAAGTTTAAAGCGATTACATATATCGCAGTTAAACGGATATTTACTGCATACGCCAGAATATATATATAATGAAAAGATTATTCAAACTTTATTTCGGTTAAAGAATGAAAAATTGATTCAGAATATAGGAGTTTCTATATATGATATAAAAGAAGGAGATGAAGCCATTAAAAAGAATCTGGATTATGTACAGTTGCCATACAGCATTCTGGATCAAAGAGGGATGGAATCTGGATTCATCGAGAGAGCTAAAAAATCTGGACTGACAGTTTTTACAAGAAGTGCTTTTTTGCAAGGTTTATTTTTGATGAATTTAGAAAAAGTTCCGAATTATTTGGAACATGCCAAACCATATTTGGAATTTTTTGAAAGTTTGACAAAACAATATAATAAAAGCAAAATAGAATTATTGATTCATTATGTGAAGGATTTAAAGGAAATTGATTATCTTGTATTTGGTGTGGATAATAAAAATCAATTGATAGAGGATATGGCAGTATTCAATTCAGATATGATTCGAGAAGAAAATTTATTTAAAGAAATTAAAAAAATTTATAATCAGGTAGATAATAGCATTATCTTGCCAAGCTTATGGTCAAATGGGAAAAAGGTAGATTAAAGCATAAAGATATATGAAAACATTAATTGGAATAATTATTCAAAATTCTTTAGAAGTTCACCCCTCTTTCCACAGACTGACTTAGGAATTTCTTATTGTAGATTTTAAAAAGGGAACAGTATGGTTGGTCATCGATGGAAAAAGCCCGGGATTCCATCTGTTTTAATAACGGTTCAACGGAAATCTTCTCGATTGGTTCTGCTTTGGCTTTTTCATTTTTATACCAGAGTGTAATATAGATTATTGCACCAGATCAACGAATTTATCAGAAGAATAGTCTGCATGATGACCAACAGACAGTAAAACCAGTCACTTATTCGGTTATAAAGCACGGCTTAATCGGATTAACAAAGTATCTGGTTACATATTATGCAGAAAACGGGATCCGCGCTAATACATTGTGTCCAGCAGGTGTATATAATGGTCAAAATGAAGAATTTATACAGAAACTAACGAATTTAATTCCAATGGGAAGAATGGCAGACGTAGAAGAATACAAAAGTACAATTTTGTATTTAATTTCTGCTGCAAGCAGTTATATGACAGGCAGTACGATAATTGTAGATGGCGGGCGGACATGTTGGTAAAAATGAATAGTATTTCTAAGTGAAGTTAGTAATGGATAATAACTGCATATTATTCAAGCCAAGAATTGTATTTTATAAGAAAAAGTTTGCGGTACAATAAAATTTGAAAAATGGAGTAAGTTACATTATATTTTGCTTACAATTAGTTCTGTTCCTAAAAGAATAGTTATTGTCCATTACTGTTTGGCAACGTATAGAATAAGTCATTAAGGATATTAAAAGTAAATAGAAAAATACAAAAAGGAGTCCATATGCCTATAATTAGTATTATTATTCCTGTATATAATACACAAAAGTATCTTAAAAGATGCCTGGATTCTTGCTTGAATCAAACCTTGCAAGAAATAGAAATTATTGTAATAAATGATGCATCACCAGATAATTCCATTGAAATTATGAAAAAATATGAAGCAGAATATCCAGAAAAGATTAAATGCATATATTTGACTGAAAACATACGTCAAGGTGGAGCAAGAAATATAGGTTTAAAAAATGCAAAAGGAGAATTTGTTTTATTTGTAGATAGTGATGATTGGATTCAACCAGAAATGTGTGAGAAGTTGTATTTAGAATCATTAAAAAGCAATGCTGATATTGTGTATTGTAATGTTCTTAGAGAAAAAAAAGATGGCTATGTGGTGAATAATCGATTTCCGAAGGAATTATTAGGTGAAGTCAATGAGGATAAAATTAGAATACTTATAATGCAATTATTAGTTGGACCATGGGCACATATTATAAAAACAAGCATTATTATAGATAATGTACTATTTTTTCCAGAACGAGTGATTTTTGAAGATATGGTAATTACAAGAATGTGGGATATTTATGCTCATAGGATATCAAAAGTTGAAGAGCCATACTATATCTACTGTTTAAATATGGATTCTGTTGGACAAAATAGAATTTCAGTATATTATGATGATGGGTTTCAGTGTGTGAATTTGCTTTATAAAAAATTAGAGGAAGATTCCAGAACAAAAAAATTTAAATTAGAAAGAGAACTTATCTGTTTATATCATGCAATTTCTATATTACAAAATATAATTAAAAGAAGTACTATTAATTTTGATGATAAAATCCAAAAAGATTTTCAAAAATGTATTAATACAATATGTAAATCGCCTTATGAAAGAATTGAGTGGAAATATTGGTTTACTAAAAAGGAAATAAAATGGATTGTATCAGAAGTCAATTTTGATTATTATAGACAGTCTTCTTTTCATGATAGAGTGGAAGAGTATAAAGAATACTATGAAAGATTAAAAATGGATATTGAAATAATTTTTTCTTACTTTTTTGAACAAAAAGTAAGAAAAATAGCTGTTTGGGGAAAGACTGATTATGCATTAGGCTTTTCTTATGCATTTCATAATTGCAGTGTAATTGATAGGATAGAAGAAGCGGAAGAGCAAGAAGTGGAATGTGTATTAGCTTTGAGAAGTCTGCATTGTGAGAATATTAAAAATAGTTTAAAAGGAATCAATGTTAAGATATTTGATTTACAAGGATATCTTTTATGGAACAAAGATATTTTAATGAGTATCATAAAGTAAAATTAGAAAGTGTTTTAAAAACTTATTAATTTCTTCATTAATTAACAAAATTGTGATTATAATGATTCAAAAAATCCCCAAGACAGTTGTTACGCTGAAGGTTCTCTATTAAACCTTGCTGTGTGGTTGTACTTGCATAATAAGCCATCCAAAGAAAAATGGTAGAGGAAAAGGTTACAAATTGGGTAAATCGTGCAAAGGTATTATTGAAATAACATAATCAATCCCCAAATTTGAAATAACATATTTACAAATGGAGGAATAATAGTATTATGCCATTATTTAGTATTATTACAACAGTTTATAATAACGAAAGATATGTAAAATTTGCGATCGACAGTGTATTAACCCAAAGCTTTGAGGATTTTGAATATATTATTATTGATGATGGTTCAACAGATTCTACAGGTGAAATAATCGATAAAATAGCTAGTGAAGATAAGCGAGTTAAAATTATCCATCAAAAAAATCAGTGGATTTTTGAAAGTTTAAACAATGGATTGAAATTAGCTAAAGGTGAATATATATTTGTTGTTAATTCAGATGATAGATTACGCCCTGAAGTTTTAAAAATAGCATCTCAAAAGATTAAATTGTATAAACAGCCAGATATAGTATGGACTCAAGTGCTAATGCACAAGGTTGATGAATGTCAAAATATTATTTTATATGATTGTAAGAATAAAGAACAATATTTTAAGCATGACCAATATTTTAAAAATAAAAAAGAAGTACGTAATAATTGGATAATGTTTTATGAAACAGGTTTAGCTAGTAATCAAATAAATTTTTATAAAAGAGAAATTATAAAAAATTATAGATTTAGAAATGATATTTATGGAGCCGATTTGTTATTTAATATCAGTATTGCATCAGATATTAATACTGCTTTAATAATGAAAGAAGCAGCATATGATTTTTTTGAATATGATAAAGGCAATATGAATACTTCTATAGGAACATATCACGGATATGAGCATGACATGTTTAATGACTTCTTTATACAGTACAAAACATTATTCGAAAAATGGAATTTGTATAATAATGAAATAGAAAGCAAATTAAGCAAATATCGATTAAAGTGGTTTACTCATGAAATACGTGTCTTAACATACAAGAATTGTACTTTAACAATAGAAGAAAAATTAATACGTATCTTTACAAAAATGATAGATGAAATAGTATTATTATCTGTCGAAAAACTTAAAGCACAAGAAGAATTAGAGAGCCGCACTTTATCAGGTATTCGCGAATTACTGGTAAAAGAAACATTGTTAGAAAGCAGTGAAATGTATTTTGTATATGAATTGTTAGACTCACTTTTACGTTATGAAAAAGATGAAGATGATTTCGAAAAAATTAAAAATGCGATAAATCATCCTTTAAATCCGTTACATATAGGAAAAATATTTTACGAAAAATTAGTTTGTAATTATTTGGATGGTAAATAAAATGAAGGATATATGTATATATGGTTTTGGAATACATGGTATACGGATATATTATTTATTAAAGGAAAAGAATATAAGTATTAAATGCTTTATTGACAGAGATGAAAATAAACAAGGATATGCGATTGACGGTTTACAATGTATTAATTTTCGCAATATTTCTTTATTAGATAGGGAAAGTACGATTTTAATTGTAGCGATATCAAATTCTCAAAATTTAATATCTGAATTTAAAAACATGGGGTTTTTAAATGTTTATGATAAAAATTATATATATGACAATTGTAATAATTTATTAAGCGTTAGTAAACCATTATGTGATATTGATAAATTAGAGAACATTAAAATAGAATTAGAACGTGCTATCTATAAAAATGAGAAATTGACTTTAATGAATGAAGAAGTTCAATCATTATTATATGACTATCTCAAACGAAAAGAGAAAATGAATTTATGAAAATTCTGGAAGTGAACTATACGGACTTAGTAGGCCATATATTTAACGGATATGATCTGCATTTGAAGTTAAACCGATTAGGACATGATGCGAGAATGATCGTTCTATCTAAGAAGAGTGTACAAGATACTGTAGTTCAGCTTAGAGTTGATACGATTCTTCATCAGCAGCTGATAGAATTTGAAAAAAAGCATTCGGTTAGTAATGTTATTTTTCCATATGCTGGTGGTTTAGAACAGTTAAAGGAATTTCAGGAAGCGGAACTTGTTCATTATCATATTTTACATAATCAAATGCTTTCACTGCTCGATTATCCAAGATTAATGAATCAGAAACCTTCTGTTTGGACGATTCATGATCCTTGGATCATCACGGGTAACTGTATTCATCCATTGGAATGCCCAAAATGGAGAAACGGATGTGGCGTTTGCAACAGTATTCAACAGCATTCTTTTAAAATGAATCAAGATAATACGAGATTCATGTGGAATATCAAAAAAAAGATGTTAGGGCAAATTAATCCCCATATTGTAATAGCTTCCGATTTTATGAAAACATATTTGCAAGACAGTCCAATCACCCGTCATTTTAATAAAATACATACAATTCCATTTGGTATTGATATAAATAAGTATAATATATCTCAAAAAGCTGATGCAAAGAGAAAATTTAAAATTTTTAATGACAAAATAGTTATTGGATTCCGAGTGACTGATGATCCGATAAAAGGATGTAAATACATATATGAAGCCTTAATGCAACTTAAATATAGAGAAGATATTGTACTGTTATGTGTGGGAGGAAATTCTATACCGGAGAAAATAAGACAGCAATGTCAAATAATCGAATTAGGATGGATATTTGAAGAACAGCAGATGATTGAATTTATGAAGGCTTGTGATATTTTTTTAATGCCTTCTTTAGCAGAATCATTTGGATTAATGTCAATTGAATCTTTAGCTTCAGGTTGTGCGTTTATTTGCTTTAAAAATACAGTTATGGCGGCAATTACTCAGGCACAAGAATGCGGGATTTCGGTGGAATACCGTTCTTCAAAGGCACTTGCAAGAGCAATTGAATATTTGATTAAAAATCCAGATGAACGGAAAAGACGGGGCTTACTCGGACATGAATTAGTGAGAAAAAAATATTCCTTTGAACGATATGCAGATAGTCATAAAAAATTATATGAAAAAATATTAGAAGAAAGTTTGAAGGGTTAAATATGAAGTATATTATTTTGGGTATTAATGGTATGGCTGGCCATATGATTGCAAAATATTTAATGGAGCAGAATCATTTTGTGAAAGGTTTTGCACGAAATAAAAGCCCTTTTTGCGATACAATTATTGGAGATGCAAGAGAGAAGAAAGATATTTTGAATGCTTTGCAGGCAGAAAAATTTGATTATATTATTAATTGCATTGGTATATTGAATCAGTCAGTTGAACAGAATATGTCAGATGGAATTTATTTAAATAGTGTGTTGCCGCATATGATAGCTGCACAATCAGAAAATACTTCTTCAAAATTGATACATATTAGTACAGATTGTGTTTTTGAAGGAACGAAGGGACAGTATACAGAAGAAGATATTCCGGATGCATTATCCTCTTATGGCAGAACAAAAGCTTTAGGGGAACTTTATGATCGAAAGAATTTAACAATTCGAACTTCTATTGTTGGTCCTGAATTAAAGCCCAATGGGACAGGCCTATTTCACTGGTTTATGTCACAGAAGAAAGAAGTATATGGATATGAGAAAGTAATTTGGAGTGGAGTTACTACATTACAGTTGGCAAAAGCTATAGAAATGGATATTAAATATCCTCAGACAGGCTTATATCATTTAGTAAATAATGCAGCTATCAGTAAAAATGAACTTTTAAAGTTATTTAACCAATATTGCAGAAAAGATAAGTTAATGATTTTAGAAAATCGAGATATTATTAGTGATAAGTCATTATTAAATACAAGAAAATGTCAGCCATTTTATGTTCCCTCGTATGATCAGATGGTTAAAGAACTAATTGAATGGATGAAGTATCATTCTGAATTATACGGACAGTATCATGTTTAATTTGCGAGGAAATTGAGATATGAAAAAATTGAAAGTCATGACTATTTTAGGGACTAGACCGGAATTAATACGGCTATCCGAAATTATTAAAAAAGCGGATATTTATTTTGAGCATATATTTGTTCATACGGGGCAGAATTATGATGCTAGGTTAAATGATATATTTTATGAGGATCTTGGAATTCGAAATCCTGATTATTATTTGGATGTAGCAGGATATAGTTTAGGAGAAACAATAGGAAATATTATTGCAAGATCTTATGATTTAATGAGAAAAATCGAACCGGATGCTGTATTGATTTTAGGAGATACGAATTCTGCTTTGGCAGCGATTTCAGCCAAACGCCTTAAAATACCGATTTTTCATATGGAAGCAGGAAATCGCTGTTTCGACGAGAACTTACCAGAAGAAACAAATCGTAAAATTGTTGATCATATATCAGATATCAATTTGCCTTATACGGAGCATGCTCGCAGGTATTTGATTTCAGAAGGTGTGAAAAAAGAAAATATTTACGTGACGGGCTCTCCAATGCGAGAAATTATTATAGCACATCAAGAAAAAATTAATAACAGCAGGATTTTAGAACAACTGCAGTTGTTACCAAAAAAGTATATAGTTTTGTCTGCTCATAGGGAAGAAAATATTGACAATAGATATAATTTTAATGAATTAATGGATGCAGTAAATACAATGGCAAAAACATATCAAATGCCAGTAATCTATTCTATGCATCCAAGGAGTGAAAAATTTATAAAAGAACGGAATTATGTATTTCATCCGTTAGTTAAAAAAATGCCACCTTTTAATTTTACTGACTATAGTAATTTGATAAAAAATGCCTATTGTGTAGTTTCAGATAGCGGAACACTGCCAGAAGAAGCAGCAGTTAGCTGTTTTCCGGCAGTGAGTATTCGTACATCGACGGAACGACCAGAAGCATTGGATAAGGGATGTTTTGTTATAGGAGGAATTTCGGCACAATCCTTGGTGCAGTCTATAGAAATAGCAGTTAATATGGAAGGATTAGGAAATGATAGAGAAACTGTTCCGGATTATGAAGGAAACAATGTATCTTCAATAGTAATAAAAATTATTCAAAGTTATACACGAATTATAGATGATAAAGTTTGGAGGAAAGAACATGGACATGTTTTCAGATAAAATATTGATGATAACAGGAGGAACAGGTTCTTTTGGAAATGCTGCTTTAAAGAGATTTTTAAATACAGATATAAGAGAAATTCGTATTTTTTCTAGAGATGAAAAGAAACAAGATGATATGCGTAAAGCATACAATAATTCAAAAATTAAATTTTATATTGGTGATGTAAGGGAAATTGAAAGTATACAAAATGCGATTCACGGAGTTAATTATATATTTAATGCCGCTGCACTAAAACAAGTTCCGTCGTGTGAATTTTTTCCTATGGAAGCGGTACAAACGAATATTATTGGAACTGAAAATGTTTTGCGTGCAGCAATTCAGGAAGGTGTGGAAAAAGTCATTTGTCTTTCAACGGATAAGGCTGCCTATCCAATCAATGCTATGGGTATTAGCAAAGCAATGATGGAAAGAGTATTTGTTGCAAAATCCAGAACTACAGATAGAACAATTATAGCTGGTACACGATATGGAAATGTAATGTGTTCTAGAGGTTCTGTGATTCCGTTATTTATTGATCAAATTAAAAGAGGAAAACCGATTACAGTTACAGATCCTGAAATGACCCGGTTTTTAATGAGCTTAGAAGAAGCGGTTGATTTAGTACTTTTTGCTTTCGAGAATGCACAACCGGGAGATATTATGGTTCAGAAGGCGCCTGCTTGTACAATTAAAGTATTAGCACAGGCAATCCAGGAGCTTTTTTATGATAAAAACGAAATTCAATATATTGGTACTCGGCATGGAGAAAAAAGAGCTGAAACACTTTTAACGAAAGAAGAATGTTCACATGCTTATGATTTAGGAAATTTTTATAGGGTTCCGGCAGATAATCGAGATTTAAATTATGGGGAATATTTTGAAATTGGGAAAACTGAAAAAGCAATATTAACGGAATTTACATCAGATAATGCGGTTAGATTAAGTGTAGAACAAGTAAAAGAAAAATTAATGTCCTTGGAGTATGTTAAGAATGAATTAAATTAGCAGTTTAAATGAAAGGATGCAGTTATATGCCGCAAGTATCAATTATTATACCAGTATATAATGTAGAGAATTTTTTGATTCAGTGTATGGAAAGTGTTATCAATCAAACACTAAAAAATATTGAAATAATTTGTGTTGACGATGGCTCAACTGATTCTAGCGGAACGATATTAGATAAGTATGCAAATAGTGATGCCCGGATTAAGGTTATACATAAAAAGAATACTGGATATGGGAATTCTATGAATGTGGGATTACAAAATGCATTAGGAAATTATATTGCAATTGTTGAGAGTGATGACTATATTGAGTTAGATATGATGGAAAAGTTATATAAAAAGGCAGAAATCTATCATACTGATATAGTAAAATCCAATTGTTTCTTTTATCAGAAAATAGATGATTTTGAGAGTGATCAATATGCCGATATAATGGAAAATATACCTATAGAAAATGTTTTTCATTCATTAGAACACCCAGAGATCTTTTTAAAAGCACAAGCAATATGGAGCGGTCTATACTCCAGGAATTTTTTGATAAATAATCATATTTGTTTTAACGAAACTCCAGGGGCATCCTATCAAGATGTTTCATTCGCGTTTCAAGCATTAGCATGTGCTGAAAAAGTAGTTGTTACCAAGGAGGCATATTATCATTATAGGATAAATAATCTGGATTCCTCTGTGAAAGCACCAAATAAAGTATTTTGCATATGTGATGAATTAGACAAGATAGATTCTTTTATTGAGTCAAGAAGAAATAATAAAGACGCATTAAAATGGATAGCCAGTCGATTAGGGTATCGGGTTTTAAAGGAACATTATCATAACCTTGCTTCTGCATTTCAATATACGTTATTTATCCGAATGGTTCAATATTTCAAGTTGTATAAGCAAAATGGATATCTTAAAGGGAAACTTTGGGATCAAGAAGCGATTGACGATGTAAATGAAGTCATCTTAAATCCAAATAAATATTTTATGAGTACAGCGAAATCTTTTAAAGATGAAAGATTAATGAGTGATATTTGCCTTAATCAGAGAATTTACGTAGAATCTATTTTGAAGTATATAATAAATGGTAACTGTATTGCGATATATGGAGCTGGAAAATTAGGTAAAGAGCTATTAACTTATTTATTGAGTAAAGGATATCCAAAAGAAAAACTTATTTTTTTAGTAACTGATAAAAGTGAAAATGAATCGGTTATTCAAGATATACCAGTACTTGAAGTTTGTGATATTCAAAACAAACAAAGTGATATAATAGTAGTAGTAGCAATAAAAGAACAGAATCAATTTGGGGTTGCTAAATCATTAAAAAAGCTAAATATACTGAATGTAGTAGTAATGGATGAGAATATTAAAAAGTATATACGTCAAAATACAGTTACTGTTAAAAAGTGATGATATAGAAAGTGATAAAATGATAAAAATATCAATAATCCTACCCGTTTACAACGAAGAATTATATCTAAAGCAATGTTTAGATAGCCTTTGCAATCAAACATTAAAGGAAATAGAAATTATTTGTGTAGATGATGGTTCTACAGATCATTCACTTGAAATTTTACGTGTTTATGAAAGTAGAGATAACCGAGTAAAGGTACTGACACAAAGGAATCAGTATGCAGGAGTAGCCCGTAATTATGGTATGAAGCATGCACGCGGAAAATACCTTCTCTTTTTAGATTCGGATGATTTTTTTCAACTGGATATGTTAGAGAAAATGTATCAAAAAGCGGAGCAGGACCAGTTGGATATAACGATTTGCCGTTATGACTTATTCCATGATATGAAACAGGAAACATTATTGACAGATTTTTCTGAACCGGATTCATTTTTTCCAGACAATCAAACTATTTTTTCAGGAAAAGATATGAAATGTGCTGGAATCTTTCAGGCTACAATAGGATGGGCATGGGATAAACTGTTTCTTACAAAGTTTGTAAAAAAATGCGGATACCAGTTCCCGGATTTCCGTTCATCTGAAGACGGATTTTTTGTATATTTGTTAATGGCAAAAGCTGATCGGATTGGGGTACTCAAGGATCATTTTGTTTCTCATCGAATGTATAATTTTAATTCCCTTTCTAATACAAAAGAACAAAATTGGGAAAATGGTTTTAAAATGTTAGTTCTTATCAGAGAAGAGCTAGAACGACAAAAATTATACTGGCGGTATGAACAAAGTTTTATCAGCTTTGCAATCGAGTTTCAAATTTATTATTTGACTTCGATGTTTGAGAAAAAGGCATTTTATAATTGTTATAACTATATAAAAGTACATATGGAACCTGCATATCATTTGGCGGATTATTCTGGGAAATACTTATGTAATTTTAATTACGTAGAAAAATACAGAAAGGTATTGGAGTCAGATGTAGAAGACTTCCTTTTTACCATGCTAAGAGAAAAAGAAGAAATCATCCTGAAAAACGGGGAAAAAGGATGGGTTTTCCCATATCATCTTATACCAAAAGGATGCAAACTGATTTTATATGGGGCAGGAGTCATCGGAAAAGAATATTATGAGCAATTATTAAAAGTTGAATACTGCAGTGATGTCAGACTGGTTGATCAGAAATATAACGAATATAAAAGTGTCTATAGAAATGTTGAAAGTCCTAAAATCATAGAGGATGGAGAATTTGATTATATTTTAATAGCAATCAGAAATAAACAGACACAAAAGAATGTGAAAGAATGGCTATTATCGACAGGCGTCAAGAAAGAAAAGATAATCTGCATGGGACGAGGGTAAGATATGAAGATACCAGTAGTATTTGCGACTGATAAAAATTATTTGTTTTTTACATGTGTGGCAATAACCTCCATGGCAAAGAATGCCAAGAGTGATACCTTTTATCAAGTTTACATTTTAGCAGATCAGGAATTTACAGATGAAGAAAAATTATTAGAAAAATTAGAAGAAAAGTATTCGAACATATGTTTGAATTTGCTTATGATCGATGAATCTGTATTTAGAAATGTAGTGATTAATAATTCACATGTAACTAAGGTTACATTTTATCGATTAGCTTTGTGTGAGTTGTTGAAAGAGGAAAAATGCCTTTATTTAGACGCAGATATTATTGTGACAGAGGATTTAGGGGAACTGTATGAAACGGATCTTAAGAACTGCTATATTGCAGGATGCAGGGATCTTTGGATTGATTTTCTTGAAGACAATGTGAAAGAGGAGCGAAGACAGAAAGTACAAATTCCTTCCTTGAATCAATACGTCAATGCAGGCGTTCTATTATTTAATTTGAAACAGTTGCGGGAAGATAAAATAAATTTAATTTTTAATGAACATTTATGTAAAAATTACCCATATGAAGATCAAGATATTATAAATGTATGCTGTTACAATCGAATACTGTTTTTACCTGCAAAATGGAATTTGTTTACATTATTTATGGGGCAGTTGCATCAGATGAGAGAAATTGGGATCAGTGAATCTACCATAGATGATTTTATAAATCGTAAAGGTATTATTCACTATGCAACCCCTTTTATCAGACCATGGGAAAAAGAATCCTGCTGGGCAAATGATGAATGGTGGAATGTAGCAAGGGAGTGGAAAAATGAAATAAGTTATCAAACCTTGCGAAAAAAAGTAGATGAATATGAGAAAAAAAATACTTGGAACTATTATATGAAACAGTGTAATTCATGTAATACAATAATTCTTTTCGGCTATACAAAATACAGTGAAGAATTTGCTGATTGGATGAAAAAAGCAGAAGTAAAGTCAGCATTTATTTTTTGTGATAATGAGCCCAAAAAATGTGGTATGGTTTATAAAGGAATTCCTGTAATGTCCTTTCAAATGATAGTTCAGAAATACAAATTAAACAAATTGAAATTTATTATTATGAGCCAAAATCGTTCAGGAGAAATAAGGGAATTTCTTCTGGAACATGGAGTAGAAGAAGGCAATATAATATTTTATAAACGAAAAAATAAAGAATATTATATGTATTTAGATGAATGCTATTATGTTCAGGAATTTCAAGATATATTAAAAAAGGAGAATGCAGAAATACATATAATGAATGCACTATCTGCATTATCAATCGATGAAATAAAATACGCACTGATACATGATGAAGCATATTCTGGATGGACGGAACAATATTTTTTGAAGGAATGGCTTTTGAAGGAGTAGAATAGATGCCTAGAATATCAATACTTGTGCCAATATATAATGTAGAAAAATATTTGAAGAAATGTTTGGATAGTATGATTCAGCAGACTTTTACTGATATAGAAATTATTTGTATGGATGATGGTTCTACTGATGGTTCAGGCAAGATACTGGATCAATACGCGGATAAAGATAGTCGGATTCGTGTGATTCATAAAGAAAACAGCGGGTATGGAAATACGATGAATCAGGCAATCGCATTAGCAAAAGGGGAATATATCGGAATTGTCGAAAGCGATGATTATATAGCATATAACATGTATGATCAGTTATATCAGGTAGCTGAAAAATATAAAGTTGATTTTGTAAAATCAGACTATTTTCGCATGTGGTCCCATGAAGAAGACGGAACAGAAGAACTGGAATATCGTTCGTTGACTCAGCAGCAAGATTTATATAATCGGGTATTGAATCCAAATGAAGAATTAGAAACATATTATATGGAAAAGTTTACCTGGAATGCTCTTTACCGAAAACGTTTTTTGCTGGAAAATAAAATAGCTTATAATGAAACAGCCGGAGCTTCTTATCAAGATAATGGATTTTGGTTTCAAACATTTTATTTTGCAAGACGTGTTCTATTTATAAAGGAAGCTTTTTACCGGTATAAGCAGGATAATCCGAATTCTTCCGTAAATAGTAATAAAAAGGTGTATGCGATGAAAGAAGAATATGATTTTATCCGTAGCTTTTTGTTAAAACAAAAAAGTGTAAATAAAAAGTTATTTCATATCTGTTTTCATTATCGTCTGGATGGATATTTGTATACCTTATCCATGCTTGCTGATTCCTATAAACAAGAACTTGCTGCTATTATAAAGCAGGAATGTGAATTCTATGAACAATTAGGGGAAGCAAATTTTGATAAATTTCCTGACTATAAGATAGAAATAATACAGCAGTTGAGAAAACAGCCGGAAGCTTATGTGGGCTGTCAAATTCAAGAAAATACAAGAATCAGAGAAATATTGAAAGGGCATCAACACGTAATTATATATGGTGCAGGAAATTATGGGAAAAATGTATATTTGAAAATAAATCGGATATTAGAACCTGGAGTAACTATCGAATTTGCAGTAACTGATTTAAAGGGAAAGAAATCTTACTGCTACAGCAATATAGTAAAAGAAATTTCTGAGTTAGCAGAACAAAAAAATAACGGTGTTGTGATTGTATCAGTAAAGAAAGATACACAGGCACAAAAAGAAATGGAAGCAATGCTAGAAAAATTGCAATTTTCTACAGTTATAAATTGCAGTGAAATTTTATAAGCAGAATTTCTTTAGAAATGAAATGGATCACTGGATTGCCGTTTTTCATTAACGGAATTTTAAATGAAACAACTATCGGGAGAAAATATAATGAATCTAATAGACAAAGAATTAGCCAATATGGAAGTGATTAGCAGTTATAGAGAAAGTTTTATGGCTGTAAAGCGCTGGCTTGAAAACCGAAATGCCAACAAAACCTTTGCTGACTATTTCCACCGCTACGGATATAAAACCATAGCGATTTACGGGGCAGGTGATTTAGGCCGGCTATTATATGAAGAAATCAAAAACTCTGACATCAAAGTAAAATATTTCATTGACCGAAACGGTGAAGGAATTCATGAGATTGACGGGATACCAGTTACCACTATTTCCTCTGCTGGTGAAATGGAGGAGGTTGACATTTTAGTCGTAACATTTCTTAATACATATGATAAAATGTGTGAAACACTTGCGCGGTATGCGCCGGAAATCAGAACGCTGTCATTAAAGGAAGCTCTTTATGAAGTTTAAGCAGGCAGAGAGGAGGTATAAGTATGCAGCCAAGAGTAATACCAGGAGATTTTAAAGAAAATGGTGTTGATAAAAGCTACGATGAGATATTTTCTTTAATTTGCAAAAATATAGAGGTTTCTATACAAAAAAAACGATTTGTATATTTTATTGATGAACATTATGTTATGGATACCACAAAGGGGTTCCGGCTTGAGAATTTAACGCCGGCATATGATAAAATACTTCATTCTGGCTTGAAACAGCTTAAGTATCCGGAACAAGAAATTACCAATGATTTTTGCAGAAGCTATAACAGGGTAATCGATCAGTTATCCATCCTTGTCCAGCGGATACTTAAGAAGCTGGAAGAAAATGGGGCTGATTGTGCGAAACAGAAGGAATGGTTTATGAATCTGCCGGATTCTCCTGCAAAAGGATTTGAAGAAGCCATTCAGAGGATGCTGTTTCTTAACCAGATATTCTGGCAGACGGATCACAGGCTTACTGGCCTTGGGGCATGGGATTCTTTCTTGTACCCTTACTATGAAGCAGAATTATCTGCAGGTCTGCTTACCCGCCAGGAGGCGTTAGAGATATTAAAAGATTTGTACCGGACACTCCATGAAAATTACGATTATAAGAGCAACGTGTTGATGGGAGATACGGGACAGATTTTTGTACTTGGAAAGTCGGATGAAAAAGGAAATTATATTTGCAATGATTTAACCTATTTGTTTATTGAAGCTATGAAGGAAGTACAGCTTTCCGATCCCAAATGTTTGCTTCGGGTAAATCAAAACACCCCAAGGAAATTAATGGAACTTGCCTTAGAGTCTATTGTAACAGGTATTGGCGCCCCGCTTTTGGCAAATGATGATGTGATCATTCCAAATCTTCTGGAATTTGGAATTTCCAAAGAAGATGCGTACGAATACACAACCTCTGCCTGCTGGGAGCCATTGATTGGCGGGAAAAGTTCCAGTCCCAACAATATGATGGTATTAAATTATTTGAAGCCTTTGGATCATCTTTTAAAGCGGGATCGCCTGGAACGGATCAAAACATTTGATGAGCTAATCAACCGGTATCTGCTCTATTTGCAGGGCGCCCTAAATGAAATAAAAAGGCAGTTGTCATCTATTCGTTTTCCCTATAATCCTTTTCTGTCTGTGTTTCTTTATGACTGCTACGAAAATAAAAAAGACGTTTCCTGGGGAGGCGCTCGTTACCATCACATGGGAATTACGTCGGTTGCCATGGGAAACCTGATTAATTCCCTCTTAAATATAAAAGAACTGGTATTTGATACCCATCAATATACCTTATACGATGTAAAACAAATGGTGATTTTAGATTTTGAAGGGAAGGAAGAGGTAAGGACACAATTAAAAGCAAGATCATCCCAGTGGGGAATTGATGAGGAAAATATTATATCCTTAGCAAACCGGATTACCTCCTTTGTATCAGAAGAAATTTCTGATTACCGTTCTTATCTGGGCGGAAGCCTGAAAGTAGGACTAAGCGGCTCAGCATACCTGGACGCTGCTAAAGAGTATGGGGCCTCCTTTGATGGCCGGAGGGCAGGAGAGCCGTTTATCGTACACATTTCCAATGAAGATAATGACGGGTTTACTGAGATCATTAGCTTTGCATCTCAGTTGGAATACGGAAAAAGCAGATTTAATGGAAATGTAGTAGATTTTATGGTAAGCCCTGATTTTGTCCAAAACAACTGGGATAAATTTTTGGACTTTTTGATGCTGTGTATCCGAAAAGGCTTTTTTGAAATGCAGATGAATGTGGTAAGCAGCAAGACTTTGATAGAAGCAAGGAAGCACCCGGAAGATTTTCCGAATTTGATTGTCCGGGTATGGGGATTCAGCGCATATTTTAATGATTTGCCAGAGGACTATAAGAAAGTACTGATCAAACGTGCCTTAAGGAATGAAGGTGCTGCTTAATGAAGGGACAGATAGAAAGCAGTCCTAAAATCCTGACAGTAACCCATATCCAAAGAATGTGCTTTCACGATGGGCCAGGGATTCGGACCACAGTTTTTATGAAGGGCTGCAGCATTCACTGCCCCTGGTGCTCCAACCCGGAAAATATTAAGTTTGCAGTTGAAACGTATGAGAAAGATGGAATCAGCGGAACTTATGGGAAAGGGTACACACCCTCAGAGCTGGTGGATGTGATTGGAAAAGATCAGGATTTTTGGGGTTTGGAGGGCGGAGTTACCTTTTCCGGCGGTGAAGCCCTGATGCAGGCTGATGGTCTGACAGATGTTTTAAAACAATTAAAAGAACGCAAGATTCATACTGCAGCAGAAACGGCATTATTCGTACCAACAAAACAGCTGCAGAAGGTACTTCCATATATTGACTATTTTATTGTAGATGTAAAAATTTTAGAAGCATCCCTTTGCCAAAAAGTGCTGGGAGGAAATATATCTCTATATCACAACAACGCAGATATTTTATATCGCAGCGGAAAATTAAAGTTATTCCGGGTTCCCTGCTGTTGGGAATACACGTTTACAGCGGAAAATAAGGAATTAATTAAGAAGTTTTTAAGCCAATACCCGGATATCCCGGTACAGATTTTTGCGATTCATGATTTAGGGGAGAAAAAGTATGAATCCTTAAGCCGTCCTATGTGGAGGGCAAAAAAAATAGAAATGCAGGTATTGACAGAATATTGCAGGGAATTAAAGTCAGAAGGAATTCAGGCAGAAGTGATTCAGATATAAATGTGGGATGAATCTTGCCAGTATAAAGAGGATAGAACATGATTCAAACAGAAACAGAACTGATTGACTATTTGCAGAAGAAAGAAAATATTTATCTGTTTGGTGCAGGAAAACGGGCGGAACAGTATTTGTATTATTTGGAAAAAATAGGAATATCTGTTGACGGGATTCTTGTGTCCAAAAAGGAGGGAAATCCCTCAGAAAAAAGAGGAAAACCGGTACTTGCTCTTGATGAACTGAGAGAGAAGGACTTTGAATTAAAAATGTGTAACGTAGTGGTAGCGTTAGCAGGCGGAACGAAAAAATGGCTATCCGTTTTTTGCGAAATGCCGGATTTTAAGAGTGTGCTGTTTATTTCCCCTCAATTGCAGGCGGTAATTAACCTGCAGGAATTAAAGTATCGTTTTGAGGATGAACAAACAGAGCGCTCCATTATAATCAACTACCCAAAAGCAGAAGCCGGTCAAGGATATGTAATGGAACAAGATTCAAAACAAATACTGTTTCGTTTTCCCTATTATTCTGGCGTACAGACCCTCCCTCCGCTTTTAAATTACGCAACACGGGAAGCCTTTGAACAAAATTTCGGCAGACTGAATATACTGCCTCTTGTGAAACAAACCGGAATTTCAAGTTTTCTTGCTGAAAAAGAAAAGATTCAGATGTATGTGGTTACAAGTCATATGGATCAGGCAAAGGCAGAAGATATCCGGATGAGCGGCTATCTGCCCATCCAAGTGGGAGCATCCCTTACCAATGTTCGGAAAGGATGCATTACGGATCATACAGGAGATCATATTTCCGAGAAAAACCGGGATTACTGTGAATGTACCGGTTTATATTGGATTTGGAAAAATACAAAAGGACAAACTTATGTTGGTTTAAGCCACTATCGGAGGCGTTTAATGCTGGATGATGCCAGTATTATTTATATCAATGAGCATAACATTGATCTGGTGGCGGCCCATCCTCAATTTGAAAAAGAAACCATACGGGAATTTTTTGATCAATTTATCTGTCAGAAGGACTGGCAGTTATTAAAACAGTTTGTAATCGAATGCGATGAAAGCTATGGTTCTTATGTTGAACGCTATGAAGAAAACCATTTCTATTTTCCATGCAATGTAGCGCTATGGAAGCGGAACTGGTTTGACCGTTACTGTGAATTTGCATTTCAGGTGGCAGAAAAGATAGAAACTTATTATCTGGAAAAAGGGATTGTAAGAGAAGATCGGTACATGGGATATTTGTTTGAACAGCTATCCTCCCTTTTTATCATGCGCCATTACAGGGAAATGAATGTGGCATGTACACAAATTGAATGGATTAGCTGAGGCTTAGAGTGTCTTTGAAAAAGATAGCTGAAATCAGCAGTATTTAAGCCATCCTAATTTGACAGAATAGTATGAAATAATGAGGTAATGATCATGAAGCCATGCTCTAACACCGATGCAATGATCGGAGATTACATTGAAGGGCATTTTACCAATAATTTTAGTGATAGTTTAGCGGAAACCGAGGGGCTGGAAACCGTTTCCTATTTAAGTGAACTTCCAAATGGCCTGTTAGGATGGTATCCTTTTGAAGCAGGAGGAAGAATTCTGCAGATTGGAAGCTGGTTTGGGGTTTATGGGGAAATGCTTGCGGGACGATGCAGGGAACTGACCATCCTGGAAGCGGATCCCTATCGTGCCTATATGACAGACAAACGGCTGAAGGCATTTCCAAATATCCGTGTGTTCCCCACGGATGCCGTTGCCTATTGTAAGAATTGCAGTGAAAAGTTTCACTATGTTATTTTCATAGTAGATGAAACGATTGAACGGATTCCAGATGCAGATTCCTACAGGAAGGTATTGAATGCAGCAAAACAAGTATTAAGCCCAGAAGGAAAGCTGCTGTTTGCACTGCCTAACAGGCTTGGAGTGAAATATTTATGTGGAGTGCCGGATCCGAAAACCCACATTTCCTTTGACGGGATAACCGAAAATAACTCGGAGCTTTATCGGTTTGACCGGGAAGAGCTTTTGCAGTTTATAAAAGGCCTTGGCTTTTTTTATGTCAAGATGTATTATCCTATGCCGGATTTTTCTCATCCTCAGGTGATTTATACAGATGAGTTCCGGCCTGATTCCAGTATTCAGGAAAGACTTCATATTTATACAAACCATAAAACAAAACGTTTTTTGGATGAATGGATTTTATTAGAAAAGTTTGCCCGTAATGATGTGATGCACTGTTTTACTAACTTGTTTCTGGTGGAAGCTGGAAATACGCCTTGCAGTCAGGTGATTTATTCTGCACTTTCGGCGGAGCGGGACAGAAGCAGAGCGTTTGCTACTAATATCTATAACAACGGAATAGTAGAAAAAGTTCCATTCTATCCGGAAGGAAAAGGGGGAATCCGGAAACTTTTAGAACATACAAGGGAGCTTTCAGCCAGAGGAATTCCCGTTCTTAAAATGCAGGAAAAAGAAGGGAAAGCGGTTATGAAACGTGTTTTCTCTCCTTCTCTGTCTGCTTATTTAAAAGACACTGTAAAAAAGGATGCCAATGCCTTTATCGAATGTATAGACAAGCTTCGGGGCTATATATGGGATTCATCAGAACATTTGCCGGAGGCAGAAAATGTTATGCGGGATTTAGCGCCAGGTGAAGACTGGGGTGTTATACTAAAAAAAGCCTATCTTGAGATGATCCCAGTTAACAGTTTTTGCGACAATGGCCATATATTATTTTACGATCAGGAGTTTACGAAAGAAAACTGCCCGGCCAATTATGTACTGTTTCGCGCTCTCCGTGATATTTATGGGTTTTCACCGGAAATTGATAAAATCGTTTCCCTGGATTTTATGAAGGAGCGCTATGGTCTAGTTTCTACATGGGAATTTTATGCCCAGGAAGAAGAAAACTTTCAAAGGGAACTTCGGCAGAGGAATCGTTATACCGGATTTTTTCAATGGATCCGGCATTTGTTTGGAACGGTACAGGAAAACAGAAACCAGATCAGCCTGCCGGAAAATTTCAGAAAATCGGATTGTTTTAATGTGATTTCTACTTTGGATGCAAGAAGAATTATCCTATTTGGTTCCGGAAAGCTTGCAGAATGCTATTTAGATAAATATGGAAAAAATTATCCTCCAAACTTTTTGGCAGATAATAATCCAAATCAATGGGGAAAAGAAAAAAATGGAATTGCAATCAAAAATCCAGAAGTGATTACTCGGCTGATGCCTGGTACGTATCGGGTGATTATTGCTATAAAAAATTATGAGCCTATTGCAGAGCAGTTGGAACAGATGGGAATTATGGAAGACAGTTACCGGATATTCATCCCGGAGATTGATGCGTTATTAGATGCAAAAATCCATGATGCTTATGCAGACGGAAAGTATCATATAGGATATCGGACAGGAATGTTTGACTCTTTTTATATGGAGGATATTAGACAGTTAAGAACATGCAAGTCCCGAAGTCACTATTTGATTGTTGGCGTGCTGACAGACGAATTGATTTTGCAGACAGAAGGGAAGAAGCCAGAGCATTCTTTGAACGAGCGGATGGAGATGGTGAGGCAGTGCCGGTATGTTGACCGGGTAATTCCTGTTGATTCCGGCAACTATGACCCAATCAATGCCTGGAAGGAATTCCGCTATGGATGTCTGTTTGAATGCAGAGAGAACAAAAGCAGTTCCTCCCTGACATGGCTGACCAGGAAATTAAATACCCTTGGCTCCACAGTAGAATTTCTGTAATTGCCAGAAGGGCTGCCTTGAGAATCTTACACTTATCATTGAGAAGGAGAACTGATGGAATCATGCAGAACGATTCTTTAATACGGGATCTGCCAAAGGGATTTATCCAATGGTATCAATTTAAAAAAAGGGCGAAGGCGCTATTTATTTCTGGAGGAGAACCGTCCAGTGAAGTTTTTCCGGAAGCTATGGAAGAATTGGGACTTCAGACAGACTGCATAAACCTTTCGGAGCTGGAAAAATTTTCTGAAAGTACAGAACAAGCTCTGGATAACCACTATGACTATGTGATACTGGCTGGAGTACTGGAGCGATGCCAAGCCCCCCAATTGTTGCTGTGTTTGCTGCATCGTTTTCTAAATCCTGGCGGCAGCCTGCTGATAGGAGCCGATAATCGGCTTGGAATTCGGTATTTTTGCGGAGACAGGGACATTTTTTCAGAACGCAGTTTCGACGGAATTGAAAATTATATTCGTTTAAGCCAACTGGATTGGAAACGGATTAGCGGACGTGGGTATTCGAAAGAAGAATTGACGAAGATGCTGGAAGGCGCCGGATTTTATTATCACCGGTTTTATTCGGTACTGCCGGAATGGACCAGCCCGACAGCATTGTATGCAGAGGACTGCCTGCCGGAGGGAAATTTGGAGGAACAGATCGTTCCCCAGTATCACAGTCCGGACACGATTTTTCTGGAAGAAGAAAAGCTGTATCAGACTTTAATCGATAACGGTTTATTTCATACAATGGCCAACGGCTTTTTTATCGAGTGCCCGCTGGATGGAATTTATTCCAATGTCAGGCAGGCAACCCTTTCGGCCAAGTCCGGAAAAGAGGAAGGAATGGCTACCATTATCCGCCAAGATGACCTGGTTGAAAAAAGGGCTCTTTTCCGGGAAGGTATGCCAAAGAGCAGACGAATGGCAGAGTACGCCGAAGATTTAAAGCAGCGGGGCCTTGATTTGGCAGAATGCCGGCTGGAAGGAGATTCTCTGCTAATGCCTTACATAAGCGGTGAACTGGCCGTTAACTATTTCAGAAGGCTAATCTGTGAGAACCGGGAAAAATTTTTGCAGGAATTAGACCGGTTTTTCGAAACAATCCAAAAGTCTTCCGATTTGGCTCTTTATGAAGAGATTAATTGGGAACAGTTTGATCCAGATTGGAGAAAGCGAAAAATAAATGATCCGGGAAAGGATAAATGGAGAAAGATTGCATTTGGCAGCAAAGAAGAGAAGCAAAATTTAGGCGGTATTGTAAAAAAAGGGTATTTGAATCTGGATTGTAATCATTGCTTTCTGGTTGATAAGACATTTATTTTTTATAATCAGGGAGTCTGCATAGAAAATCTGCCAATTCATGTGATGTTTATGAGGACGCTGGACTCCATCTACTGGGGAGAGGTGTGGATAAAAGCGCTGTTTAAGAAAGAGGATTTAATGGAGCGGTATCATTTAAAGGAATATGAAAAATTGTGGCATCTTTATTTGGGACGAATTCATGAAGCGTTCTATAATGATAAAGCACTTTTGGAATATCACCAGCAGCGCTGCCGTGATTGGAGAATTGTCGCGGCAAACCGTTACCGCATGAGTTATTCGGAAAATGAGTATGAGAGGGTATTTAAAGATATTTTTAACGGAACCCAGGGGCGGAAGCTTTATTTGTTTGGTTCTGGGATTTTTGCTTCAAAGTTTTTGGAACAGTTTCGTTCCGATTATCAGGTGGAAGGAATTCTTGATAATAATCCGGGTAAATGGGGGGAGCGCTTAGAGGGAATACCGATTTCCTCTCCGGAGTGCCTTCGCTCGATGCCCAAGGATGCCTTTAAAGTTATTATCTGTATTAAAAATTGTGTACCTATTATGAGGCAGCTTGAAGAGGAATATGGAATCCAAAATTTCAGTGTTTACGATAGTCATCAGGAGTATCCCCGCAAGCTTCCGGCTGCAGCGGCACAGACAAAGGAGGAAAGAGGGGAACCGAAAAAATATCATATCGGATATATAGCAGGTGTTTTTGATCTGTTTCATGTTGGACATTTAAATATGTTTAAACGTGCCAAGGAGCAGTGCGACTATCTGATTGTTGGTGTAGTGTCAGATGAAAGTGTCATGAATAATAAAAAGACCATGCCCTGCATGTCGTTTGAGGAGAGGATTGAACTAGTTCGTGCCTGCCGGTATGTAGATGAAGCAGTAGAAATTCCTACTGATAACGGAGATACAGATGAGGCCTACCGCAGATACCACTTTGATGTACAGTTTTCCGGAAGCGACTATGCAAGCGATCCGGCATGGCTGGCAAAAAAGACTTATCTGGAAAAGAGAGGGGCTCAGATGGTATTCTTCCCTTATACCCAGACTACCAGTTCTACGAAAATTAAAGAGCTGATAGAGAAAAAACTGGTATAAACGATTGAGCAAGTAAAATAGAAAAAGGAAACGAAAATTATGAGAATTGTCTGCTCTCCATCAGGCATTATCCATCCAAAGCTTCCAAAGCAGGGAGTAATGGATTTAACTAATGCCGGATTTAAACATATTGTTCTTGAATTAGACTGGTGCTGTTCCGGATATGAGCTTGAACATTTCGGAAAAGAGCCGGAAAAAAATCCGTGGGAGGAAAGCCAGGAAGATGATAAGGGAAATCAAACAAAAAACTCTCAGGAAGAAGAATGGATTTCGGTTCTGGATGATCCGTCAGAAATAGAACGGCGTTTTGAGGTGATGGTAAAGGCCTGCCACAGAGAAGGCATTGATATTCCCATTGCCCGGGCTCCCTATCTTTTGCGGGACACAAAGCGGAGGGATCTGTATGAAATCCTGCGTTGGCTGCATAAAGAGTGTATGATTTACTGCAAAAAAGCTGGCTGTAGTTCCATTATCATTCCCCCGCCCTTTTTGGGGAACCATTTAGAAAATCAGTGGGAAGAAAACCGAACCTACTATCTTAAACTGGCATCACAAGCATATGAAAACCAGATCACTATCCTGCTGCCAAACCAGTGCCGCAGTCAGAATGGACATCTGATCCGCGGCATGTTTTCTGATGCAGCAAGGACGGCAAGCTTTATTGACCAGTTAAACCAGGAGGCCAGGAAGATGCTTTCCGGAGCAGAAGAAGGCTTCCCGGCCGATGAGCCTGACGTTCCCCCGATCTTTGGGTTTTGCCTGGATGTGGGGATTTGCAGTTTAAGCGGGCAGGATCTGTGTGAATTTGTTACTGCTCTGGATCATCGCATAAAGGCGGTTATTCTGCGGGACTGTGACGGACACCAGGAAAGCAGCCTGCTGCCTTTTACCTGTGTTTATCAGGGGCAGCCTCAGACAGACTGGCTTGGATTGATCCGCGGGCTGCGTCAAATTGGCTTTGACGGAGATTTGCTTTTGGATATCCGGGATACGGCAGTTTCGTTTTCTCCTCTGCTTCGTCCTAAGCTTTTGCCTTTAGCCTGGTCCACAGCACAGTATATTAAATGGCAGGTTGAAATTGAAAATCATTTGAAACAATATAAATCCATCGTATTGTTTGGCGCCGGAAATATGTGCCGGAATTATATGAAATGTTATGGAGAGAAGTATCCGCCCCTGTTTACTTGTGATAACAATCAAGAACGATGGGGAAGCCAGTTCTGCGGTTTAGAAATTAAGCCGCCCGAGGCTCTTAAAAGCCTGCCGGATCATTGTGGAATTTTTATCTGCAATATTTACTACAGGGAAATCCAGCAGCAGCTTTTTAATATGGGGCTTAAAAATATTGAATTTTTTAATGATGAGTTTATGCCATCCTTCCATTTTGACCGTTTGAAGGGAGTGTAACGTATGAATCCAATCGGTGTACAGACAAAAGATATTGTGCTTGATTCCGATCCGGCTGCCGGTTTTCGGCTGATGAAGCAGGCAGGCTTTTCCAGCGCCGACTTTAGCCTGAACGCTTATCTGACGAACCTTGATTTATATCAACAAAAGGGGAACCATTTTTTTGACCGGCCAGATGAGGAATTAGAGCGTTTTTTTACCCCTCATAAGTATGGTGCCGAAAAAGCGGGAATCCGGATTAACCAGATGCACATGCCATATCCAAACTATGTTCCCAACGGCGCAAAAAAATTAAATAACTATCTATGGAATGTGGTGGCTCCCAAATGTATGAAAATCAGCTCTTTTTTTCACTGCCCTTACATTGTGGTTCACGGTTTTAAATTGGCAAGGAATCTTGGATCGGAAGAGGCAGAGTGGGAGCAGACGGAAGCATTCCTCCACTTTTTGGCTCCTATGGCGAAAGAGCTTGGAATCACCATATGCATTGAAAATTTATATAATCAGTGGGGCGGTCATATTGTGGAAGGGCCTTGCTGCAATGCACAGGCAGCGGCAGAACGTATTGACCGGATAAATGACCGCTATCATGCAGAAGTGCTTGGATTTTGTTTTGATACTGGCCATGGAAATCTGGTTGGACTGGATTTTGAGGATTTTATTGTCACACTTGGTCACAGGCTTAAGGTTCTTCATATCCATGATAATGATGGGATAGGAGATCTGCATCAGATTCCATTTACATTTACAAAAACAAGGGAAAATACAGCTTCTACTGATTGGGAAGGATTTATCCGGGGCTTAAGGGAGATTGAGTTTAAAGGTGTTTTTAGCTTTGAAACAGCCCCCGTACTGACCGCTTTTCCAGAAGAAATGAAAGAACGAACACTTTCCTTTCTGGCAGATATTGGAGTATATTTTTCGAAACAAATAAGCTGAAAACAATTTGCATTAATCCAAATTTAATATGAAAATGCTATATGGGATTTTCTTCCTCCTTATCCAAAAACCTCCCATCGTTTTGGCAGCTTCTGTATGTTATTATAGATTTGTAACAGAAATGTAAAAGTTATGTAACATACGAAAGGAGAATGAATGATGAAACGACTTGGACTATATGCGGCAACAATTGCAATGACAGGTGCTTTTGGAATTTCCAGTCAGGCGGGTATGGGAATTTTGGCAGCAGGAGGCAATTCCAGCAGCGGACAGAATCCTGTATATTCTGGATCCTTTTTAGGAGGAAACTGGGGCGGCAGCATGTGGAGCGGAAATGGAAATCAAGGAAACTGCAGCAGTAATGTTTTCAAAAATTCCGTGTTTGGAAGCGGCAGCCAAAATGATACGACTCAGAATTCAGGCTGGAGCACAGGAAATTTTAATTTTGTTTTAGGTAATGGCAGTTTCTGTCCAGACAATTCGTTTTCCGGGAATAACTGGGCGGATATTCTTTGCCCTGGCGTTTTGGTTCCAGGTGATTCCTGTCCGGATCCATCCTTCCCCAATTTCGGAAATATAAATGGGGATTGTGCAAATCCCAATTGGCCGGATTTTATCTGCCCGGACAAAGAAAATCCAGGTGAAACAAAACCAGATACCGAAAATCCAGGTGATAATACGCCAGATACCGACATTCCAGACGAAACCCTGCCAGGAGGCCAGCCAAATCCGGATAAACCCGGAAATGGCAGTGTGGGAGGAAATCCAGGCGGAGGCGGTGCTGGAGGAGATAATTCTGGCAGCGTGAATCCGCCAAACAAGGATGAGGAAATCAGTGAAATGATTCAGCAGGTCATTGATTTGGTAAATGAAGAGAGGAAAAAGGCAGGGCTTACTCCATTAACAGAATCTGCTCCATTAATGAATGCAGCAGCAGTGCGGGCTCAGGAAATTACCAAGAGCTTCTCTCATACAAGGCCGGACGGAACTAGCTTCAGTACAGCTATCAGGCAAAGCGGGGCCGTATTTAACGGCAGCGGAGAAAATATTGCTTATGGACAGCAGACGGCAGAAAAGGTTATGAATACCTGGATGAATAGTCAAACCCATCGTGCAAATATCCTGAAATCCCAGTTTACTAAAATAGGCGTGGGATGCTACATAGACAGCCGTGGGGTGAAGTATTGGACGCAGCTTTTTACCTACTAAACGTTTTCGTTTGACAGGGATATGTTATGTTTTTGCTTTAAGTTTAATCAATTTGTGAAAAGGAAGGTCCCAATTTGAAATCTTAAGTCAATTTAATTGACCAAACCCCGTTCATATGTTACCATTAAGCAACAAAACAAAGGAAGCGGGGTGGATTTCGATATGACAGATCAGGAATTATTGCAGGCTATTTCTGCAGTTGTAAAGAGTGAAGTAGAACCTTTAAGACAGGAAATGAGAGGAGAAATCCGGGGAATTCGAGGAGAACTTCAAGAATTTCGAGGAGAACTCCAAGAGATGAAAGGAGAAATCCGGGAAACCAACACCAGACTTACGAAGGTGGAAGGAGAAATCCGGGAAATCAACACCAGACTTACAAAGGTGGAAGAAGAAACCAGAGAAATCAACACCAGACTTACGAAGGTGGAAGGAGAAATCCGGGAAATCAACACCAGACTTACAAAGGTGGAAG
>JAAWIS010000077.1 GCA_022796475.1 Lachnospiraceae bacterium
CAGCAGACGCACCACCACACAGGAAAGTGTGGCGGGCGCACTTGGAATCCCTGAACTTAGGCCGCCTAATCGGCGGCAGGACTTTCACAGTAAGCAAAAAACTGCGCCATCCCAAACAAGAGATGACGCAGAATTTTTATCCTTCCATCTTTTTAATATCCATATCTTTCGGCAGCAGAATGCTTAAAATAATGGACATTACAAATACAACGGCTACTACATTGGAAGCAAATACAGACTGTACTAAGGGCGGGAAAATATCCCAAATCCCTACTTCACTTGCTGTAGTAAATCCGATTCCCACTGACAGGGAAAGGGATGCAATTACAATATTCCTCTGTTCAAAACCGCATGCAGCAATCATCTGGATGCCGGATGTCAAAATTGAACCAAACATCATGATGGTACATCCGCCCAGAACTGCATCCGGAAGGGATGCAAAAAAGTTTCCCACTGGCGGCAGAAGGCCTGCTAAAATCATGCTGGCTGCGCCTGTCATGATAGTAAACCGGTTTACTACTTTCGTCATGGCCACCAGACCGACATTCTGGGAAAAAGATGTTACCGGCGGACATCCAAATAATGCAGAAAATGCAGATGCATAGCCGTCACATGCCAATGAGCCGGAAATTTCTTCTCCTGTTATCTGACGGTCAAGCCCGCCGGAAACCAAAGCGGAGGTATCTCCAATGGTTTCTGCTGCAGATACCAGGAAAATAATACAAGCCGAAAGGATGGCTCCCGGATGGAATTCCGGCCGAAAAGGCATAAACTTTGGAAGAGAAAGAATCCCTCCGGACATAATCAGACTCAAATCCACTTTCCCCAGGAAAATTGCCAGAATATATCCTACAATCAATCCGGCCAAAACAGAAAGCTGCTTTAAATACCCTTTTGCAAAAATATTCCACAGCAGGCAGGTAATCAGCGTAATGCTTCCTAACAGCAAATTCTGTGCAGAACCAAAATCTTCATTATAACCGCCTCCAAAGGATCTGGCCCCTACAGTAAACAGAGAAAACCCGATGGCTGTTACCACAGAAGCTGCCACAATCGGAGTAATGACTTTTCTCCAGTATTTTGCCATAAGCCCTAATGTTCCTTCTACCAGGCCGCCTATTAAAACGGCGCCAATAACAGCAGGATATCCGTAATTTGCAGAAATCGTACTGAGTACGGTTACAAAGGTAAAGCTGACACCCATTACAACTGGAAGCTTCGATCCGATTTTCCAGACAGGATAAAGCTGGATCATGGTTGCAATTCCTGCCACAAACATGGCATTCTGAAGGAGAACCCCTATCTGTGCTGTGGTTAAGGCCGGCTTTGCCGCTGCTGCAATTATGGTAATTGGCGCAAGGTTTGACACAAACATTGCCAAAATATGCTGAAGCCCAAAAGGAATCGCTTTTGCCACTGGCACCCTGCCATCCAATTTATAAATATTGCTGATACTGCAATCTGTATTTTTCCCTGTATTCCCCATACATGCTACCCTCTCTAATCGTTTTCTTTATGACTTACCCGATACACCTCTTCCACAATCCGTTCCATTGCATTCAGTATATTTTCATAGCCAGTACAGCGGCATAAATGACCGGATATTAATTTCTTCAGTTCTTCCCTGTTATATTTTTTACCGGTTCCAACTATTTCCACTGCACTCATAATAAGTCCTGGAGTACAGAACCCGCACTGCACCGCCGCCTCTTCAATAAATGCTTTTTGAATCGGTGAAAGCTCTCCATTTGGCCCTTTTAAGCCTTCTACGGTCATTACACTTTTTCCCTCTGCCCAAAGTGTCAGATAGATACAGCTATCGATGGCTTCCCCATCCACCAATACGGTACATGCGCCGCATTCTCCTACTTCACACCCTTTTTTCACAGATGTAAGTCCTAACCGGAGCCGCAAAGTATCCAAAAGAGATTCTCTCTCGTCTACAGCCAGTTCCCGTTCAATTCCGTTTACCTTCATGTGGATAATCTTAAGCATCTAATTCACCTCCCCCTTGCCTGATTGCCTGATACAAAGCCCTTTTTGAAAGCTCTTCAATTAATTGAAGACGAAATTCTTTTGAAGCCCGCCAGGAAGAACGGGGATTCACTTCTGTTAAAGCCAGTTTCCCAAAGGCTTCTATGGCTTCCTTATCCGTAATCCGGCAGCCCTTTAAACGTTCTTCTGCTTTTCTGCACCGTAAGGGAGTAGGCCCTGCTACGCCGTATCCCAGACGGACATCTTCAATCTGTGTCTTATCTTCTGACAGCTTTACTCTTACTGCACAGCCTAAGGTTGCAATTTCCATAGCTTTCCGTTTTCCGTATTTGATGTATTGTCCTGCCCAGCCTTCAAAACTGGTTTTTGGGATAATAAATCCTTTGCACACCTCACACCGTTCCCTGACAGTGCGGCCTGGTCCCGTATAAAATTCACAGACAGGAACCTGGCGTTCTCCCTGAGGGCCTTCCAGTACTGCAATTGCTTCCAGTGTCCACATGGTGGAAGCAGAATCTGCTGAAGTAGCGCCGTTGCAGATATTTCCTCCTATGGTTCCGGTATTCCGAATCTGAGGTCCTCCTACCATATCAACGGCTTCCCCAAGCATAGGGATCAATTTTTGAATCAGCGGATCATTGGTTATATGGGAAAAAGAGGTTCCTGCCCCGATCCACAGATTTCCGTCATCCAGAAGCTTAATGCCTTTTAGTTCTTTTATATTGTGAATGGAAACCAGGGCACATCCTGCATCCTTTCCTTCTCTTACCCGAATCAGCACATCCGTTCCGCCGCTGATTACCTGGGCCTTCGGCTCCCTCTCCAGGGCAGCTATGGCATCCTTTACATCCTTTGCCTCATAAAATGATTTGATATCAAACATAGCCCTTCTCCTTAAACTTTTCAATCAACCTTTGTGCCGTCATGGGAATTTCGTTCATGTGAACTCCCGTTGCATGCAAGATAGCATTGCGGATAGCCGGTGCTACCGGAATAGCAGGCGGTTCCCCAAGGGACTTATTCCCATAAGGGCCGGTAGGATCCTCTAGCTGGATAAACTTTACATTTAGTTCCGGCGCATCCATTGCAGTAGGAATTTTATAATCCAGCAGGTTATTATTCAGTGGCTTTCCAGTCTTTTCGTCTACCAAAAGCTCCTCAGAAAGACCATAGCCTAACCCCATACTCATGCCGCCGTGAACCTGCGCCTCTGCAGTTTTCGGATTAATCAGAATACCAGAATCATGAACATTAATAATATCTTTTACTGTTACCAGTCCCAAAGGCATATCAATCTCGATTTCCACAAAGCAGCAGCCGGAAGAAAAGGTGTTATCCTTACATTGATTCGTTTCCTCAGCCGTAATATGAATGGAGCGATCCAGAGAATAGAAGGCTGTGTCCGCTACTACCGCCACATCAAATAATTCCGGATCTCCTCCTTTTACCAAAACTTTGCTGTCGGTAATTTCCAGCATATCCCTGGAAATTTCATCCTCCCGTGCAAGCCCTAAAGCTTCCCTGATTTTTATTCCTGCTTCCTTTACCACATCAGCATAAACCGTTTTCGACAGATCGGTAATATCATGGTTCAGCATATAAGCTGCATAGTCCAAAATCTTTTCTCTAAGACTTTCTCCGCATTTTTTGCAGGCCATGCCGGATACATAAGTCTGACGGGAGGCATAAGCCCCGGTATCAAAAGGAGTGGTGTCTGTATCCTGAGTGGATACCGCATACACCTTATCAAAGGAAATTCCTGTGGTTTCTGCCGCCATTTGAGAAAATACCGTATCTGCGCCCTGCCCGATTTCCGTGGCCCCCATACAAAGCTGAATGGATCCGTCCTGATTCAGTACCATTCTCACGGAAGCCGTTTCCAGAGAAATAGGATGTACCCCTGTCTTATAGCAGAAAATAGCCATCCCAACGCCGCGGCGCACCGGGCCATCCTGATTTTGATAAGCCTTCCACTTTTCATCCCATTTAATATGCTTCTTTCCTTCTTCAATACATTTCTTTAAGCCATATGTATGGAATGTAATTCCGTTAGCCGGATCCACAAATCCATCTTCCATGCAGTTTTTCAGCCGGAATTCACAAGGATCCATATTCAGCTTATAAGCCAGATCATCGGTAAGGCACTCAGAAAACCAGGCCGCCTGAGGAATTCCATAAGCTCTCATAGCTCCTGCCGTAGGCGATGAGGTATAAACGGTCCAGCAGTCTACCTCTGTTCCTAACTGATCCCGGTACAAATCCTTAAATACATTGCCGCAGTTGGCACAAATAGCATGTCCGTGAGAGGCATATCCTCCATTATTGGCATAAGCATCCAGCTTCCTGGCCAAAATACGTCCGTCTTTTGTGGCAAGGCCCTTGCAGACTCCTTTTATCGCATGGCGGGTACGGGTTCCGGAGATGGTTTCTTCTCTGCTGATTTCCAGCCTTACCGCCCGTCCTCCTACGCTGACAGAAAGGAATGCATTTAATGGTTCGTATAATACATCCTGCTTATTCCCAAATCCTCCGCCGATATAAGGCTTAATAATCCGTACCTTTCCAACAGGAATACCCAGAGCCTGTGCCGTACACCGCCTTACAATATGGGGAATCTGAGTGGAAGACACTACCGTAACCTTCCCATTAACATCCACATAAGCCCAGGAAACAGGCAGTTCAATATGGCAATGGGAAATACGGGGGGTATTGTATTCCGCTTCCACTGAAATAAGCTGATCCGCGCCGTAAGTTTCTTTTGCCTCATTAAGGCCATCCTCGTAAGTGAAATCATTCCTCACCATGGTCATATGGGAATGAACAATTACATTATCCTTTCGGATATCCGGATGGAGAGGGGTGGCGTCTTCTTTCATAGCCGCTTCCACCGTAACAATCGGATCATACTCCTCATACTCCACTTTTACAAGACGGGCAGCCTGGGCCGCTGCAACTTCATTTTCCGCAACTACAGCGGCAATGTCATCTCCGTAAAGCCGTACTCTTTGATTTAAAATTTTCCTGTCACAAATATCCTGATGCTTTTGTTCCACACTCCAGGGATGTCCCGCCGTTGGGAACTGGCAGTCCGGTACATCAAAACATGTGACAATCTTCACTACCCCCGGCACCTTTAAAGCCTCTTCTAAATCAAATCGCTTTACCAGACCGTTGGCAATAGTGGAATGGATCACCCTGCCGTGGAGAATATCTCTCGGTTCCAGATCTGCCGTATACTTGGCTTCCCCAGTTACCTTTCCGTAGGCATCCACCCGCGTTTTTTCCTGCCCCACAATCTTCATTTCTGCTTTCCTCCTTACTGCTTTTCGAGTTCTCTCTAAAATTGGGCCATCCTGCTGATTATGAATCGGATATCCGCATATTTCTTAAAAACATGCAACCGTGCGCTGCTAAGATTATCCGGATTATAATCAGCCGAAACACGAAACATGGCTAAGGGTTCAGAGAGCGCCCGTTTAGTGTGTTTTTGCTGCACTTTGGTTCTTTTTCTCAATATCAAATCCTTTCCCGCTTTTATATATTTCCTATAAAGCAAAAAGAGCTGACTACAAAAAGCTATGTAGTCAACTCTTACGGTAGTTGGTAGAAACTCTGAGCCAATCCTCAGGATATACATATCTGCAATCAAAGAATTCTATTGAGTTTCTTTTATTATAGTACCTAATTTTTTTTTAGTCAATGCTTTATTATCTAAATTTTTTTCTGTTTTATCTATTATTCACAATTTATCTAAATCAACAAGTTCAAAATCCTCATCTTCTTCATCTGAAGCTTCCAAAGGTTCTTCCTCCGGTGTCATTATGTCCAAATTTACGCCGGAACTCATGTCCATCTGAGCGGCAGCCTCCTGGTAACGACTGGATGGTTCTGTCACAACAAAATCCTCATCTTCTTCCAGTTCATCTACTTCCAGGAGCTGAATCTCATCTTCATCTTCTTCCTCAGCTTCCTGATTTTCCGGAATGAAACGTTCCTTACGCACCTCTCTGCGGTTATGTAACTCCGGCTCTCTTTCTTTTGGATGACTGCTTTCCTTTGAACCTTTGCCTGAACTTCTGGTAGCTAACAGTACGATTACCAGAATCAGCAGCACCGTAGCTACAGCCGCTAATGCAATAATGATATACATCCGGAACTGATAATCATCCAGCAGGCTGTTATACTGCTCAATGATCTCTTCCGTTTGTTCCTTCGTATAGCCAGACTGTGCCGCCGGATCCAGGAAATACCGCTGAATCGTTTTTTCAGTCAAATCATACCGGTAAAAGCCCTTCTCTCCTGCTGCATTCATTGCGTAAAAAATACAATACTGATGTTCCGTTTCAGCAGCCCAAACCCATCCGCCTACTTGATGCCCATCTATGTTAATGCTAATCTTAGAAAATACTTCCGGAAGCTGAGTTCCTTCTTCCGGCGGCAGGATTGTAATCGCTTTTGTTGCCGCTTCTAAGCTGACACCTTCAACAGCTTCATCATTTAATGTGCCTTCTGTTTCGCCGCCTTCACTCTTAGTTACAGAAATGCTGTAATTTTTAATTGTAATTCCGTCAGGAGCAGTGACACGAATGGATACTGTATTTTCTCCCATCTGAAGACCTTCGCTGCCTTCTATGGCAACCTGGGAGCCTTCTCCTGCCAAAGCCTGTACCTGAATCTGCTCCACATTCATCCCTACATGAACCGAATACGTGTCAATCAGCGGAGAAAATTCCGGCGTTAAAGTTCCTGGGGCTACTGCTAACATGGTTAAAAGCCCTTCCTGGGCTTCCGCTCCGGAGGAAGCGGCAGTTATGGTAGAGCTGCCCTGATGGCTGATCGTAAGAGCCTGAGAATTATTATCATAAACCTCCTGAGAACTAATTGTAATCTGACTGGCCCCATCCTTTATCAACTGGAACCGCATAGAAAACACAATATTTGACAGATCTGCCGGATCTGGGCCTCCTCTTGCCCGAAGAGTACCAGCTCCGCCTTCCACACCATTGCCGTCAATAAATCTTAAAGCGGAAGAATCGTAAGCCAGTATCAGATCTGCACTTCCTAATGAACCGTCTTCTGTGCTAATCTTCATATTAACGGTAACTTCCTGGCCTACCTCCCCGGAAGGATCCGAAAATGTAATTTTTCCGCTGGCTGCCATGGAAATAATCAGCCCCGCCGGCATTGCTGCCGACATCAAACATACCAGCAGAATTCCTGCCAATGCTTGCTTTATCTTTTTACTCATTTTTCTATCTCCAGTCTAATTTACAATCGTTACGTTGCTTCCTCCAGGTCCGTTTTGAATTCCCCCGCCGCCATCCGGCGTTCCATATCCCGGTCCATTGTTTGTGTTTCCGGTTCCAGTGCCTTGAGTCTGGCTGCTTCCACCTTTTTGGCTAATCCGTATCGTATACTCTCTCACAGTGCCATCCTGGGCTGTAACCATAATTTTTATATCTGTAACAGCACCAGTTAAATTGATGGTTCCGGTTCCGCTTATCTGGGCAGTGGAATCTACAGCAGTTGCCCGAAGCATTACACTTGTTACAGAGGGATCCACAACTGCTTCATAAAAACTGATATCCTGGCTGAAAGCAGGAGTCAATGAAAATCCATCAATACTGATAGCAGAGAGTTTGTTATTAGGGCTTCCATCCAAAGAAGGCTTCGGACAATTTTCCACCGGCATATTTCTGTATATGGGAATTACAAACTGCATCGGTGTCTGACGCATGGACTGGGAATAAGCTCCTGCCATTTTCGCTCCTTCTGATGCGGCCCCTTCTATATTAGTCATATATTGATGCTTATAAAGATTACTTCCCTGTACATTAAACTTCTTTAAATAAAACGTATTCTGACCTGCCTTAACATAAGTCTGGCCATACTGACAGGCGCCTCCGATAATTGCCTTGTCCACACTATTCCAGGGCCGCATATAGTCGCCTGGCTGGGAGGCATACCAAAGTCCTCTTTGTACGGCAGTCATCCCATTGCTTGCATAAGCTTCAAAATTAAAAAAGTTGTAATACCCGTTGGCTCCTGATATGGATTCACTTTTCCCCTGTGAACCCTGCTCTTGCAATATCATAGCAGCCAGCACGTAAGGATTAACACCAGACTGCACTCCGGCCTCCATAAGAATATCCACATAAGGCACAGCGCCGCCTGTATAGGGGGTATTTGAATTTCCGGAAGCAATACCAGGATTTGCGCTTCCTGCCGAAGTTTCTTCCGGAAGACTTCCCTGGGAAGGATTTGTTTGTTCTCCTGGCCCTACCCGAATCACCGTAGCCGCCACACGCTGAACTTTATTGGGGCTAATTGACAGCTCTGGCTCTGCTTTGCTTATATTTGCCCCTGGGGGGACTCCCACCTGTACATTGGAAGGAACTCCTCCCGAAGGGCTGCCATACCCGGGACCGTATTCTGACCCGCCTGAACCTCCTCCCGGAGGACTGGTACTTACTCCCCCTCCTTCGGTCTGTACGGGAGGCGTTACATTCCCTGCATTTTGATTTTGATTGTTTTCACCAACAGGCCCGCTTCCGCCTGTACCCTGGGAAGTACTTCCTCCCTTCCAGGTATCTCCAACTGAAACCGCCCCTTCCAAAAACGTTCCTTTTACCAGGGCAGTCAATCCTTCCCTGGTATGAATGGAAGGATCATAGCTTTGTCCTAAAAACTGAAATATGTAAGTTTCATTTAGAAAATTCCTGGGATCCATATAATACCGGATAATATCTTCGCTGGCTGCCACCCAGTCGCTTCCGTCAAACCCGGGCCAGGTATTGCTGGCCCAGTCATAGGCGCCGTCTGCTTTAGATTTCCAGGAAGAAGGCCTTTGGCTGCTGACTAAATTTCTGCCTACCAGGCTTTCATTTTGGATTACCTCATTCCAATCCAGGCCGGTATCAAAGGCAGTAAAGATCCACTGTGGATATCGGGAATGGAGTTCTCTAAGCCCGGGCCGGTAGGATTCCGGAAATCCCTGGGCGTTTAAATAATTTTCAAAATCTGCATCTGTGCTGTAAACAGAAGGAAATGTAATATAAGCGGACAGCACATATCCTATGGCTGACGCGCCTCCATTTCCAGTAAAACGAATCTGATACCAGACTGATTGATCACTGGCAGCCGCTTCACTGATAACCATAACCTGAGTGCCGTAATCCAGCTTTCCCACAATAGAATATCCCATGCCAGGGCCGCTGCGCACATTCAGCGAAGTGGCTTTTACACTGGCTGGCTGTTCAGCACCAAAAGTAATTTTCGTTAAACCAAGAAAAGACAAGGGGGATTCCAGTGTCATAAAAAGGCTTAGACCAAAGGCCAGGCTCTTTTTCCAGATTTTTTTCATCTATATTCTCCTAATATGTATCTTAACGGCAAAACACATCATATCCTTTGTTAAAAATGCATCTCATCTATTATAATGACAAATTTCTTAAGAGTCAATAAATTCTGCAGAAACTTCCCATAGAAACTGGAATTCGTAAGGTTTCGTAAAAAAAATAAAAGAATCTTGTCATTGGTATGACTTTTTCCTGCAAAGCAAAAAGCAGATAAAAATATGCTTTTGTACAAACACAACGCATATTTTTATCTGCTTCATTTTCCACTTTCTCAGCGGCTAATAATTACACCGGGTAAGCCTTGCT
Organism: Lachnospiraceae bacterium; assembly: GCA_022796475.1. Taxonomy (GTDB): domain Bacteria; phylum Bacillota; class Clostridia; order Lachnospirales; family Lachnospiraceae; genus Caccovicinus. The sequence continues at coordinate 9,660 of JAAWIS010000077.1, forward strand.
CTCTTTATCAGCGGCTGCCTGATCAATTTTCGTCTGCTGTGCCTCCCGATACTGGAAAAATTCTTTTGCTACAGCCGGGAACAGTGCATAGGAGAGTACATCCTCATCCTGCTGCTTCCACTGAGCACACTCTTTTTCAAACTTAGGAAGTTCTGGCTCGATTAAATCTGCCGGACGGCAGGTAATAGGCTCTGCATCTCCAATGATCTTTCTCTGCACCACCGGATCAAAGGGCTTTACAGTCTGGCCAAATTCGCCCATCATAATCTTTTTTGACTCCTTTGGAACTAACTTATAGCGTTCGCCGGAGATTACGTTCATAACAGCCTGGGTTCCTACGATCTGAGAAGACGGAGTAACCAAAGGCGGTTCGCCAAAGTCCTTGCGTACTCTCGGAATTTCCTCCAGTACGTCCTGATACTTATCTTCCTGGCCTGCTTCCTTTAACTGGCTAACCAGATTGGATAACATACCGCCTGGAACCTGATACTGCAGTGTTTTAATATTTACGCCTAACACCTTTGGATTTAACAGGCCGCTTGCCAAAGCCTCTTCACGGATGGGGCGGAAATACTCTGCAATCTCTGCCAAAAGGCTTAAATCGTATCCCGTATCATAAGGAGTTCCCCGGAAGGTTTCTACCATAACTTCCGTAGCCGGCTGGCTGGTTCCAAGTGCCAGAGGCGACATTGCACAGTCAATAATATCACAGCCGGCTTCTACTGCCTTTAAATACGTCATAGAAGCTACGCCGGATGTATAGTGAGTATGCAGATCAATTGGAAGGGAAGTTCCTTCTTTCAGTGCATGTACCAGTTCGTCTGCTGCATACGGAGTCAAAAGGCCGGCCATATCCTTGATACACAGGGAATCTGCGCCCATGTCTTCGATCCTCTTTGCAATATCCTTCCAATAGTCTAAGGTATAGGCATCGCCTAATGTGTAAGAAAGGGCAATCTGAGCATGACCTTTTTCCCGGTTGGTAGCCTTCACGGCGGTTTCCAGGTTGCGGATATCATTCAGACAGTCAAAAATACGGATAATATCAATACCATTGGCAATGGATTTCTGAACAAAGTATTCTACCACATCGTCTGCATAGTGGTTATAGCCTAATATATTCTGTCCTCGGAACAGCATCTGAAGCTTTGTGTTCTTAAATCCGGCTTTCAGCTTTCTAAGCCTCTCCCATGGATCCTCTTTTAAGAAACGTAAGGATGCGTCAAAGGTTGCGCCGCCCCAGCACTCTACTGAATGATAGCCAACCTTATCCATCTTTTCAATAATGGGCAGCATCTGCTCGGTAGACATTCTGGTTGCAAGCAAAGACTGATGGGCATCACGAAGAATAGTTTCCACTATCTTTACCGGCTTTTTTTGTGTATCTGCCATGATTTATTTCCTCCTAAAAATATAGATTTTACCTGAATTCTGTCACAGGGCTTAAAAACCTACACCCCAAAAATGGCCATAAAGGCTCCGGCTGCAACAGCCGTACCGATTACACCTGCAACGTTTGGCCCCATGGCGTGCATCAGCAGGAAATTCGTAGGATCTGCTTCCGCACCAACCTTTTGGGATACACGGGCTGCCATAGGCACTGCAGATACGCCGGCAGAACCAATCAGAGGATTTACCTTTCCTCCTGTCAGCCTGCACATAGCCTTTCCAAACAGTACGCCTGCTGCAGTTCCGATACAAAATGCAATCAGTCCCAATGCTACGATTTTAATGGTATCCCAGTTAAGAAACGCCTCTGCACTGGTAGATGCGCCTACAGAAGTACCAAGCAGAATTACCACAATATACATCAAAGCGTTGGAGGCAGTTTCCGTTAACTGCTTCACTACGCCGGATTCACGGAACAGATTGCCAAGCATCAGCATACCAACTAAAGGAGCTGTGGAAGGCAGAATCAGACACACAATTGTAGTAACGATAATCGGAAATAAAATCTTTTCCAGCTTGGAAACCGGACGAAGCTGCTCCATCTTAATCTTACGTTCCTTCTCTGTCGTTAACAGCTTCATAATAGGAGGCTGAATAATAGGAACTAATGCCATGTAGGAATATGCAGCTACTGCAATTGGTCCCATCAAAGTAGACTGGCCAAGCTTACCTGCAAGGAAGATGGAGGTAGGGCCGTCAGCGCCTCCGATAATGGAAATCGCTGCTGCTGCCTTTCCATTAAATCCCATCAAAATTGCAAAGAAATACGCACTGTAGATACCAAACTGAGCTGCCGCCCCAAGGAGGAAGCTCTTAGGGTTGGCAATCAGCGGGCCGAAGTCCGTCATGGCGCCTACACCCATAAAGATCAGGGATGGCAGGATACTCCACTCATCCAAAATAAAGAAGTAGTGTAACAGACCGCCTACTCCGTTAGAAGTTTCTTCAGGAGATGCCATAATATCCGGATAAATATTAACCAAAAGCATACCAAATGCAATTGGCACCAGAAGCAAAGGCTCAAAACCCTTCCGGATGGCTAAGTAAAGGAATACGAAAGCCACACCGATCATAAGGAAATTGCCTATGGTTAAATTAAAGAATGCCATCTGATGAAGAAGGTTATTAAATGTACTAGCAAAATCCATATTGAATCCCTCCGTCAGGAATGCATATATTTATGCATCTTCTTCATTCTAATTTAAAGTAGCGATTACGGCACCTGCCTCAACAGAATCCCCTGCTGCTGCATTAATGCTGGCAATCGTACCATCCTGAGGAGCCACAATATCATTTTCCATCTTCATTGCTTCCAAAACCAGGATTACATCACCCTTTTTAACTGCCTGGCCTACAGAGGCTTTTACTGCCAATATCTTTCCCGGCATCGGAGCGGCTACGGTTACGGAGCCTGCAGCACCTGCAGGTGCTGCTGCCTTAGGAGCAGCTTTGGGAGCGGCTTTTGGGGCTGCCTTAGGAGCGGCTGCCGGAGCTGATCCGGTAGATGCGCCTTCTTCCACGGTTACTTCATAAACAGTTCCATTTACTGTAATTGTATAATTTTTCATGATGAAAATCCTCCTAAATATAATTATGATTCCATGTAATCATCCGGTCAGGCCGGTTATGCCCGTTTCCACTTTGCGCCTGATTTCCGCTTAATGGAACGCACTACCAGGCCGTCTGTGGAGGTATTCATAGATGCTGCAATCGCTGCCGTAATAACGGCTACCAGTTCCAAATCGTCAGTCAGGTCTTCCACTGGCGAAGCGGCTGCCTCAGAAGCAGGCGCCGGAGCGAAAGACGGGGCAGGGGAAGGAGCAGGAGATGCTGCTTTTTTCTTTTCCCACTGGTTAATATACTTGAAGCAGCCGATAATCAGGCTGATGAAGATCAGTACAATAAATACCGTTCCCATACCAATCAAAGTATGGACTGCTGCACGTCCCATATTTTCCCTAACTGTGTAAACAGGGGAAAATTCCATGTTGATAATCACGCCTTTTTTATCATAGATGATAGTGGCTTCCAGAGGACGTTTTTCAAATACTGCGTTTACAGCAGCAACATACTGCCGATCCTTAAGGATTGCCGAGGAGCTTTCAAACTCAACAAACTCTCCTACCTCCGGCCTTGTGTTAAGCCAGGTTTCCAGAGCATTTGCCATAGTTGTATTTCCGTCATCCTCATACTGCTCAATCATGATTTTAACATTTTCATCCTCTTCTTTTGCCAGGTTTTCAAGGATGGTTTCCGAACTGCCCACAATTGCCTCTGCCATCTGGGCATCCAGAACATCTTCCTCTTCCTGTTTCGCACATCCGGCAAGGGCGCCTATGCACAATACCATGGCAAGGATGGCAAATAGCTTTCTTTTTATTTTCATATTTCCGTCACCTCATTTTTAAACAGTACCGTGTTTTTTGTCCGGACGGCCCTCTCTCTTTGTGAACAGCATCTCAAATGCCGCGATCACACGCTTTCTTGTGTCGGCAGCCTCAATGATGTCGTCCACATAACCTCTCCTGGCGGCTGATACAGCACTGGACTGCTTTTCATTATAAGCAGCAGCCTTCTGGGCAATCAGTGCGGAAGCATTATCAGAAGCGGCAATCTCGTCTGCATACATAATCTTAGCAGCCGCTGATCCATCCATCATGCCGATGGAAGCGTTTGGCCAGGCGTAAACCACGTCCGCACCAATGGACTTGCTTGCCATGGTCAGATAAGCTGTGCCCAAAGCCTGTCCTGCCACTACTGTTACTTTAGGAACGGTAGCATTGGCAAATGCATATGTTAAACTAGCAGCAGCTTTTGCAATTTTCCTCTCGGAATGCTTATCTGCCTTATAGCCCTTTACATTTACAAGAGTCAGAAGGGGGATATTAAAAGCATCGCAGAAATTCACAAAATCAGCAGCCTTTGCACATCCGTTTGCTGTGAGAACTCCATCGTAAGAAGCCGTTTTCTCACCTACAGAATAAACTTCTGTACGGTTTGCCACACAGCCGACTGTGGTTCCATTTAAGCGGATAAACCCGGTTACCATTTCAGGAGCATACATTTTTTTCAGTTCCATAAAAAAGCTGTTATCGGAAATTAATGTAAGAGCCAGGGCTGTATCGCCTGCACAGGCCTCTAAGCCTTCGCATACCCTGTTTAAATCATCCGTGCATTCGTCGTAGGACAGATCATCCTCATTATTTGCCGGAAGAATGGAAACTAATGTCCGGATTTCCTCCATAATGGAAGCTTCATCCCCTACATAGTCTACCAGACCTGCATTTTCGCTCTGGAACTGAGCTGACGCGGTATCGCATTTTGCCGTATAATTGCTGTCTAAGGTATTGGGAGAATTTACAAACAGCTTTCCCTTTTTCTCTTCCATGAAGGTGAAATCTGTAATAGCTGCCGATACTGCCATGCCTCCGCCACAGGTTCCGAAAACTGCCGTAATCTGAGGAACTACGCCGGAAGCCATAGTCTGGCTTAAATAGATCTGCCCGAAACCATTTAAAGCATCTGTTGCTTCCTGAAGACGCAGACCAGCGCAGTCTACTAATCCAACTACGGGAGCCCCCATCTTCATCGCCATCGTATAAATGTCAGTGATTTTCTTTGCATGCATCTCACCTACGGATCCGCCTAATACTGCAGCATCCTGGCTGTATACATACACAAGATTGCCTTCGATGGTGCCATATCCGGTCACCACACCGTCAGCCGGTGTTTCCTGTTCAGTCATGTTGAAGTCAGTTGCTCTGGCAGAGATTAATTTGCCGACTTCTACAAAACTGTTTTCATCAAGTAAAGCTTCAATTCTTTTACTTGCTGAAGTTTGTGCTGAATTACTCATTTCGCAGTCCTCCATTTTTAAATATTTTGACAGGAACCCATTTGGCGCAGCGCATCAAACGAACTCCCAGTAAATCAAAAAAATCTGCATTATAATTTTATACTCTTATGCCAAAAATATCAAGTCATTTCGACAGGAAATTCACAATATATTAATGCCCCCAAAACAGCATCAGCCCATGGCTGACCGCCAGGGAGCCGTCATGGCATAAACCGAAAGGATTAACCTCCTTTAGCGCGCCCTTTGCATGAAAAAAGCTTTTTCCACTTTTTCCACGCACCAGGAAAAGGAAAACCGTTTTACGCCCTCTTTGGCCAGGATAGGGTAAGCGCCGATTTTTACGCCATTTAAGTAGTATTCCACTTCCCCTACCTTGGCATTTTTTTCTACAGGCGCCTTCAAGGCTTTAGGAAGCTTTTTTACAATCTTAACCTGATCCTCCTCCCCTAAAAGCACCTTAAATTCCTCCTGAGGCACAAAAAGGCCAATCTGGCATTGTTCCGAAACCCAGCCGTCTTCCGCCACCCCGTCGAAAACCCCTATAGGGGAAAGCTTTGCCCTGCGGTAAATATCCCGGTACTGGTAATTCTCCTCCCCATAACGAAAAAGCGCCTTGGCATCGGACCATTTGTAGGTTTTATGGGGCGGCCAGCCGCATCCTAAAAGGGCAATGACAAATACCCTGTCTCCATCCTCCACCGCCCCAACGTAGCAGTACCCGGCTCCCCCGGTAAAGCCGGTTTTCCCCGACACCGCCCCCTCCATCATCGTCAGCAGCGCGTTATGGTTGCGGCACTGGTAATCCCCCTTCCCATCCGCATCCTGAAAACGGTAATCCGATGTCCTGGTAATTTTAAGGAACTCTTCGGATTTAGGCGAATCTAAAATACAGTAGCTGAGGATTTTCGCCAGATCCCTGGCCGTAGTGGAATGGGCATGCTCCTTTCCCTGCTCATCCAATTCGTTTTTATCCAGGCCGTTGGGCGTAATAAACCAGGTATCCTCGCAGCCAAGCTCCCTAGCCTTTTCATTCATCCGCCTGGCAAATTCCGGGACGCTTCCCGCCGCCGCTTCCGCTATGGCCACGGCGGAATCATTATGGGATTCCAGCATCAGCGAATACAGAAGATCCTTTGTGAAAAAACGCTGCCCAACACGCATCCCTAAATGGACCTGGGGCTGGGCGGCGGCGGCAGGGGAAACCTCCATGACCTTATCCTGGTAAAGGCCTGACTCCAGCGCCAGGATGCAGGTCATTATCTTTGTCGTGCTGGCCATCGGCCTGATTACGTCCCCATTTTTCTCCCAAAGCACGCGCCCGCTTTTTCCATCCATCAAAACCGCCGACTGAGAATAAAGGCCAAGCTCCTCCTGCCTGCCGCCTTCCTCAGCAAATGAAGCAGCTGCCCATATAATGGAAAATGCAAAAATTCCCATAAGCATTGCCCACATCCGTTTCCTTAAGACCATGATAAACACCGCCTGGTTTCCGTCATTTCAGTTTATTCCCGGCTCCCAGCGGTTATTCCCATTTCCCCTTCCTCCTGCCCGTCCGTTCTATCCTGTTCCTTCGGCGCGGCATGAAAATCCCGCTTTTTTGACCCGGTTTTATCCACCTCATAGGCATATAAAATCGTCCTGGCATTGGGAAATTCATAGCTGCAGGTAACGAAGGAATACAGCCTTTCCACTTTCTGCCTCGGCTCCTTTTTCGCCAGCGCCCCCTCCGTCATCGCCTCCACATACCCGCAAAAGCTTTCCTCCGACCGGAAATACGTTTTCCTGCGGATGCCGTCAGGGGAAGTATAAAGGGCAGCCAAGGGTTCCAAATGGATCTCCCGCTGCGGTGTGTAAATCACAATCTGGCCATGGGCATCAAAAAATTCCTGTTCCTTGAAATACACCACATCCTTAAACATGGTTCCATTTTTCATATGATGGCCATAAAT
>JAAWIS010000078.1 GCA_022796475.1 Lachnospiraceae bacterium
TTTTGGTGGGGCAATACGATGTGGAGGACTGGCATGAGAGACTTGGAGGTGGAACACAGGCAGATTCCATTATGGATAGGATCATCCATAATTCTTATACGATACCAACAACAGATAACAATTTAAGGAAACTATATGATTCTAAGAAGGCAAAAGTCGTAATTGATTCATTAGGATAATATCGCATATTTAGGATAGTAATGGCATGGCTGCAATGGCAGTCATGCCATTTGTAACAATACTATATATAGTGGTTTAGGGCGGCTCTCAAGCTTGATAATTATATTGAAAACAAAGTGGCTCTCAAGTATGAGAACGGTGGCTCCCAAGCTTGATAATAATCACTTATGAATGATTGGAAGTGGTGCTTGAAAAAAACAATATCTGTATCATTGCAACACATGGTATATCTGCAATATCAAATTGTGACAAAATTTATCTTTTAAAAGCGGCAAAGCAGAAGAGGCCTGACAGCTTCTTCTGCTCTTACACATTACTTTATTCAATAGGTGATGAGCCGCCGCTTTACACATGGGCAAAGCCTTCCCAAACAGGCTTTCCAGGATACTCCTTTGCCTCCTCTTCCCCCCGAAGCACCCGCAGGGCTCCTTCTGCCATAGCTTCCTGTTCAAATTCTCCTGCATAGACTGTCACTGGCGCAATCCAGTCACAGCTCTCCCGAATCTGGGACTCTACATCTGAAAAACGCATAAGGCCTCCAGTTAACAGAATCCCGTCCACCTCTCCTTTCAGCACTGTGCTCATAGAACCGATCCATTTGGTAATCTGATAAATCATCCCGTTCCATACCCGTACTGCTTTTGGATCACCATTCTCTGCCATTTTATGAACCACATCGGAATTTGAAGTTCCAAAATAGCTGCTTAGGCCTCCGGTCTGGCTGCAAAGGGATTTCAGCCGCTCCAGATCCCCTGCTTTAAAATAGTGCAGCAAATCGGTCACTGCCATGGAACCCATACGGGTAGGGGTAAAAGGCCCCTCTCCGCCTGCCGCATTATTTCCGTCAATCATACGTCCCTTTTGATGGGCCGTAATGGAAATCCCTCCGTCAATATGGCAGACAATGAAATTACAATCCTCATATTTCTTTCCAATTGCTAATGCGTGCTTTTTCGCCGTCGCTTTTAAATTCAGCGCATGGGAACCTGCCTTCCGGAAGATGCCTTCCACCCCGGTTATTCGTGCCAGATCACATAATTCATCCACAACAGGCGGATCCATCATAAACATCTGCCCGCCGTAATGTTTATGGAGAATATCCGCCATCTGCACTCCCAGCATTGATGCATGGCTGACACCGCCTCTTGTTTCTTTCGTATCCTGAATCAGACGCTCATCAATCTTATAGATTCCGCTGACAATGGGGCAGCATCCGCCGCCTCTTCCCATAATGACATCTACTCCAGTCAGATCAATCTGATTATCCTTAAGGAAATTTTTTACAACATCCATCCGGTAATCCAACTGAGCATTAATCGTTGGAAACTGTTTCAATACGGATGAATCATGAAACACATCCCTAGTAAAAAGACAGCATTCATTCTCAAATAATGATAACTTAGTTGAAGTTGAACCTGGATTTATTACAAAAATTTTGTATATTTTATCATCTTTCATTACGTTTACCGCACCTTCCCTATTTCTTCACTTCGGTAAAGCCAGCAGCGGCTATTTTTCTGCCTCATGATAACAATGCTGACTTACAAAATCAGTATAGCCCCATTTTGAACATTAATCAATACCTTCAATAGGCAAAGGGACACAGGCCTTGTCTGCTGAAGGTAAAAGTGATCGATGTTACTTATTAATCTGACTTTAATTCCTGTCCCAATCGGTTCGCTGATTTGTTTTAAATTATTTCCGCACATTCAACTGGCATTATAAAAAAATCAAAAACTGGCTATATGGAACCATCCAGATTGATGCTATACTATGGCTAATTTCAGGAAGCGCATCCTTAAATTTATTTAATGATGTTGGCGGGTCCCAAGTTCAAAAATCCTCTTGCAAGCAAGCTTGCATCGGATTTTAGACCTTTTGACCCTGGTATCATTTAATTAATATCAAAACCTTCAGACCCTTGGCATGTCTGAATCTACGCCGCCTATCAAACGGCGGACTTTTACAGAAAATTTGCAGAGAGAGGTATTATTTATGAATGATAAAAAACTTTTCCCATTCCATTCTTCCAGTCAGGCTGCGGCTGCAAATGCTGCCCCTGTAACTTCCACAGTTATGACAGCATTTTTTGCCGCTGTAATTTTCCTCGGAATCCAATCCTTCCGCATCCCTCTTCCGGCTGCAGTAGGCACTCCTTTTCTCCATTTCGGCCATATTTTTGTAATGCTGGCTGTTATCTGCCTGGGAAATAAACGTTCTGCCGTGGCAGCCGTGTTGGGACTGGTAATTTTCGATTTATTAAACGGCTATATCCATTCCATCCCTAACGTATTTGTCAGCACCATTATCAAATGTATGCTGGTGGGAACCTTATACACTGCTTTGAAAAAACATGCCAATGGCAATATCCGCAAAGAATATGCTTACGGTGTAGCTTGCGCCGCTGTTTATGGCATTACAAATATTGTGGTGGATTTCGTCTGGTCAGTAGGGGAGCTGGTCTTAATCGGAAGCAGCCTGCAGGCAGCTATAATTGCAGAAATCACTTCCATCCCGGCAACCATGATTAATGCTGTTTTTACTGTAATCGGAATCGCTGTCCTGTATATGCCAATTACAACTTCTTATAACCGGATTCTTCACAAAGATTAAGATTTCCTGCTGCCTGAAAAAAGGAGCTTCACTATGAATGATACGAAAAAACATACAATCATTAACCTTTCCAAAATCCAGTCCCTGCTTTTGGAATTTAAGCTGGATGGCTGGCTGTTTACCGATTTCCACGGCCACGATTTTATCACCTGTGATTTTCTCGGTCTTACAAGCCGCAAATCCACCAGGCGGCTTTTTTACTATATCCCAGCCAAAGGCCAGCCAATTAAAGTCTTATCTTATATTGAACCGCTGCTTTTGGATCACCTGCCCGGTGAGAAACGTTTGTATAAAGGCTTTCAGGAGCAAAAAGCAGTTTTATCACAATTATTTTCTTCCAGTATCAAAATCGCCTGCCAGTATTCTCCCGGCGGAAATGTTCCGGCAGTCAGTTCCATGGATGCCGGACTGGTGGAATATTTAAAGTCCTTTGGTCCGGAGCTTGTTTCCTCTGCTGATCTATTGCAGCATTTCGGCGCTGTCTTAACAGAGGAGCAGGTGGAATCCCATCGGCAGGCAGGTATGATTATCCACCGGATCCTGGAACAAACATTCCAATGGATCCGGAACAACTTAAATTCCGGAAATAATATCAATGAATGGATGCTGTTAAAGGAAATGGAACGGCTTATTGCCTTAGAACCGATTTATATGGAGTCCCCTCCCTTTTTCGGTATTGATGAACATGCCTGTGATCCAGGGTATGAACCAAAAGAACAGGGTTCCAAACCAATAAAAGAAGGAAGCCGCCTGATCATTGATATCGCCGGAAGGCTTCCAGATGAAAATGCTGTTTATTATGATATTTCCTGGTGTATGAATGTAGGATCCCAGATTGATCCAGAATATCAGAGGATTTTTTCCATTGTAAATCACGCCCGATCCCAGGCTCTGTCTTATATCCAGGAGCATTTAGAAAAGGGAATGCTTGTGCAGGGCTGCGATGTGGACGCTCTGACCCGTTCTGTTTTCCAAAAAGAGAACTTAGATTCTTATATCATGCACCGGACCGGGCATAATATTGGACACAACTGCCACGGTATCGGCGCAAATCTGGACGACTATGAAACCCATGACGACCGGCTCCTGCTGCCGGGAACCATGTTTTCTATCGAACCTGGAATTTACACGGAAACTTACGGGGTAAGGCTGGAATATGATGTGCATATTACATTCGATCGGAAGGTTCAGATTTATGGGCCAGTCCAAAATGAGATTCTTGTAATTTAGTTGGCATTTCGGATGGCAGAATCATATTCCAAAGCACCTCTTATGCATTATTTTACGACAAAATTTAGTGTATCTTTTTAATTGTTGTATTATTTGTTTCTGCAATAATATAGTGAGGGCGGCGCTTGCTTTCCATAAAATTTTTTGCCAGATACTGCCCCATTACACCCATGAAAAACATTTGCAGTCCTCCAATAAACATTATGATACAGATTGTAGAGGCCCACCCTGCTACCGGATCTCCAAAGCATAGCCGTCTTATAACGATAAACCCAAGGGCAACAAAAGACAGGAAAGAAAGAAATATTCCAAACCAGGAAGCAATTGCAAGGGGTGCTTCTGAAAAATTTATAATTCCGTCCAAGGCATATTTTGTTAATTTCCAGAAACTCCATTTAGAATTCCCTGCAACTCTTTCAGAATTTTCAAAAGGAAGCCAATAAGTACGAAATCCTATCCAGCCAAATATCCCCTTTGAAAATCGATTGTATTCTTCCATTGAAACAACAGCTTCCACCATCTCCTTTTTCATCAGTCGGAAATCCCTAGCCCCGTCTACAATATCAGTATCTGAGATTTTGTTGATTAGCCTATAAAAGCATCGTGCAAACCATGATCGAACAGGTGGTTCTCCATCCCTGTTTATTCGTCTTGTCGCCACGCTGTCATAATTCTTATTTTCAAGTATCTCCAACATTTTAGGGAGCAATGCCGGCGGATCTTGCATATCAGCATCCATAACCGCAACATAGTCACTATTTACGCTGCAAAACCCTGCATACATTGCGGCCTCTTTTCCATAGTTTCTTGAAAAAGAAATATATGTTATCCGCTCATCATTACAGGACAGCTCCTTTAATATGCTTAATGTATGATCCGATGAACCATCATCAATAAACACCAATTCATAGTCATAATTCAGGCTTTCCATTACGCTCGTTACTTCACAATAAAAAATGGGTAATGCTGCCTCCTCATTATAGCAGGGGATAATCAGCGAAACTTTCTTCATGCCTATGCCTCCTTTTGTACGTTCAACAAACAGAAACCTGAACTGAAAATCACTTGACAGGTTAAATCAAGGAATCTTCAGTTCACTGTTAACTGCCTTGTCAGGAACAATCGTCGCATGAATAAATCGGCTGACAATACCGTGCTGATATAGTGCTGATGTTATCCTGTCGGCCCCATAAATCGCTATTGGCCAATTGTCTGTAGTTTCATACTCCGGAACATAGATGATCATATTGTTAAGAGCCGCTTTATCAGCTTCTTTCACTTGATTTATGATAAAATCGTCTATTAACTTTACGGTAGCAGGAGCATAACCCAAGGTATTCATTTCAGAATATGTCTTGGCAGAAATAATGGTTTCAAATGCTATTATATATATCATTAAAGGAAGTGCCATCATTGACCTTGGTATGCATACGCAAATCTGTCCAAAAGACAGAAAGCCAATAAACATTAGCCAAAACAGCCACGTAAACAGCACGTCCGGACGTGAAATATATCGTGTGCCGGCAACCGCACTCAGCAAAATTAAATAGATTGCTGTTAACAGCATACAAATCACAGATTTTACCAAGCTGCTTATATAGGTGTAATCTGGTTCAAATGTTATGTTGTAATATTTACCCCCCCAAATTGATACCATAACACCTGTTAGCAAAAAAAGCCCTATGCTAAGAAGAAATAACTTTCTTATGGTCATCACGCTATGAAAAAATGTACCAGCAGAATCCAAAATTAAAGACATACTGATACCACTTCCAACGGCAGCAGCCCTCCCGCCTTTATATTCCATCAATATTTCTGCAAGCCAGAGCACCACTATCGCTGCACAAAAAAGATTTTCCTTTGTTGTGGCTATTTTTATCATGCATGACTGAATGCTATCTTTTTCTTGGATTTTATTTTTACGCAAGTTTCCAGCATTTTTATAAATTGATTCCAGCAATTCCGTTCCTGCCCATACAGATAATATAATGCTGGCAAATATATTCGAATTCATGCACAAATAAATAGCAAGCAATATGAGTCCCTTCTTGATATAACTGGCATTCAATACCGCTTCCTTTTCCGTCATGAGATACATTGTCAATGCTGAATTTAATAGTACTGGTATTGTGTAATTAAAGATACAAGTGACATTATGAGCCCAGAACGAATAATACCGGGAATCCCCTGTACCATTGGTGAATGGCCAAAAATGATAAAGTGCAAACAAGATTAGAACAAGGGATAACGGTGCCGAATTCATTGTCAATTTTTTCTTACAGAACCATCCAAACGACATGAAATATACCACAATAAACAAACTCAGTGTCAAAGCGAATATAATTGACAAAGAGGATATGTAATCTCCATTGAATGGCATGATGATTCTTATCCCAATTTCGGCGGCTATCGGCATCAATGTTTCTGGCAAAACCTTTGTTGGATTCCAGTCACCAACCAGCGGTATCCCATGTCTGTGCCTGTAAATATACCACCAGTCATCCGTATCAAAAACCAGCAGCGGATGTGCCTGGGTAAAGAAAATAAATATCCCTGCAAAAATAATAATATAGGGAACGCTTCTTAGTATTTCTTTTAACAGCTTATTATTCGTTTCCACTTCTAACCTCCCAGATTATGAATCAAAAGGGTATTCCCTAAAATACTGATGTCCATTTTCCCGGGTATCGTTTACAGAGTATGGGTTCCTTCGCTTTAAAGTGAGTTTTAATCCATCCGCTTTCATTTTTACGTCTATATGTCCAACCATAATGGCATATGCCAGCCAAAATGTAGTAATAAAATAAACGGTACTCATTGATACATATGGGTATATCGTATTATCAATAGGGAATAAATATATGATGTAGAAGAAATATCCATATCCAATCAAAAATCTATCGTTTTTATACGAGAAGCAGCTTTTATATATCCTTTTGTAATACAGAAAAGAAAAGATAAAGCTTATCAGTGCTGTAATAATATACATACCGAATAAGCCAAAGTCATGCAATGGCCTTCGAAAAAATGTATATATATTTCCTCCATAATTTGCTACAATAATTCTGGCTTCTGATTGTGTGGAATATCTTGTGCTAATCAGTCCTATTCTCACCAATATTGACTGCAGTCCAGCGAATGTTTCCTGGCCAAAATAATGAATGCCTTCTGGCGGATCCATTATAAATTGATTAAAATGAATAATAGGTGCACCCAAATATATCGTTACATAATCCAAAAATGTTTTATCTGTTTTTCTTCCAATTAGTCCATTCATGACTGCAAAATAGAACAAAATCAATGCTACAGCAAGAATGACGGCACCAATTGTTATTATTTTTTTGAAATTTCTATGTCGTCTTTTCCAGCAGTCTTTTCTGTTCATCATGACATAGACCATTAAAACAGCACATCCAACCAAATTTAAATAGATCGCTCTGGCGCTTGTCACAATCGTCACAGGCAGCCAGCAGATTGATGGAACTATATATATAATATTCTTTATCACTTTATCGCGGCACATTATTATATTATTCAGGAAAATATAGATTCCTATGAACATGATCGCATTAACTGCTCTTCCCATAATACGAATAGTACGCGAAACTCCACCTACATTCTCATCTGCAAATGTAAGATCATGCCAATATTTTCCTATTTGCGATAAATTAAAGGTGCCGGTATATCCATTTTTATATACATAGTAGTATGCAGAATTGCAATAAAGCATCACTGTGACGACACAAAACAGCAAAACCAAGACAATTTTAATTCTTGACATTGTTATCCTTGCGGAACCATTCTCTTCTTTCTTGGGATCATATTTTTTTGGTGAAATGACTTTTGCCAACTGTTCTGTTATAACAAATAATGATATGCCAGAAAGCATAATAAGAGTTGCTTTCATAGTAAATATGGATTCATCTACTCCCCATACAATTACAGCACGCAGTGCGAGAATGCAGCTCACCATGAATATTGCGCATACAATAAATGATGGGCTAAAAAAATCATACTGATTCATGAGAAATGACATCACCAAAAGTACAAAAATTCCAATTGAAAGAATAATCAATTCATCCATGTGCCACCATCCTAATTTCTTTTATTCATATCTTTCATTAGCTCCCTAATCAAATCATTATTTGAAGCCATTAAAATAAAAGCATACATTATGACAGAGGAAATAATGACCATCCCTAAATAGACGATATCACCATCGAATACCTGTCTTAACACCACTGCAGCCATAATAATATACATACATTCCATCGCTACCACAACGAAATTTTTTTTATTTACGCGAAAGATCGTTTCCTTTTCACCATCACTCAAATCTACATACCTGATACAAATAATCAAAACCAAACACTCAGAAATAAGAGTTGTTAACGCAGCACCATTTATACCTATCAATGGAATCATTATGAAATTTAAAACTACATTGACAATCGCTGATATTGCAGATGCTTTAAATAATCCTTTTTCTTTTTTGTTTATCACCAGAACACAGTTTGCAATAAAACAGCCAAATACTGCAAAAATCAATGCAATGCTTAAAATCCTCAACGAAATATATCCGTCTGTAAATTCAGCCCCACCAACAAGAACCATTACATATGAGCTTACACAAAACAGTCCAACTGAAGAGGGAAAAATCAAAAACATCAGGATTGTTTTTAATTTCCCTAACAAAATAACGTATTTATTTTCAGTCACACAGTTCCATTCTCCCCTGTAATTTGCCAGCCTTGGCATTGTTACGGTTATGACCGCATTCAGGATGCTTTTTACAACCAAGTATACTTTTGAAGAAATCGTGTAAATGCCCACATCTTTATCAGACATCAAAAAACCAATCATTGTTATATCTGATCTTACATAAATAGTTACTGCAATTGTGCTGCAAAACAGTATTAATACCGGCCTAATATGTTTTTTTATATTTCTTATTTTTGCAAAACCATATGGTGAGTACTTTAATGTATGAAATGCATTTAGCAGCTCACCGCCAGCTGTAGAAAATGCCATTATCAAAACATACTTCACCAAATCCCCTGGTTCCTTAACAAATATCAGTATTAATATCAAAGAGGCAATATGAACAATTGTGTATCTTATGGAAATATACAAAAAATCTTCATGTATTGAATTTAGCCAGTCCCTTCCCATTAACGTAGTAAAAAAATTAATTGAAAGACACCCTAATATCACAGCATTTCTATTAATTTTCGGAACAAAAATGATCAATGTCAGCAGCAATACATATGATAATACAGTTGACAATATATTAAGTGTAAATATTTCAGATGAAAACTTTCTTATGGCTTTTTCATCATCCCTTATTAAAGCCCCTTCTCTAATTGCATAGGAAGGTATTCCCAGTGTAGATACAATCAATAATATCTGTATGATAGAATCTGAAAAGCTGTACACTCCTAAATAATCTGCGCCTAATGCACGTGATACATAGGGATATGTTATCAATGGAAAAAACACACTCAGGCATTGCTTTATAACATTAAAGATTGCATTTAACGTTAACGATTTATTCCTCATTTAAAAATTTCCTCTGCATTCTTACAATTGTTTTTCTATATACTCAACCAAATGCAGCGGTGAAAAATCACCTGTATATCCATATTCAATGTCCTCTTTCTGCTGTATCCATGCCATATCGATTTCCTCCATAGAAGAAAAACATTTCATATACTTTCCGTTATAAAATGGCAGTTCAGCTATGTGTGGATTCGTAGTAAGCAATTTTTTGTTATATACGACAGCCTCGAAATATCGCAGGGATTGAGCTTGCTGATTTTCTTGTAATATTTCCAAAATACAATTTGATGATTTCACCTTGCCTACAACCTCAGGATAAGGGAATTTTTCCCTCATATACGTTAAAGATGAATTAGCATTTACGTTTGGAGAGTCTGATACTACATCAAAGCGGCAATTTACCCCCCCATGAATTAATGCTTGATAGATTTCATTCACCAGGCCTTCCCTATTTCCTTTATTATAACCAACATAATATATATCTGAATCTATCTCTGCCGGTTCAATGTCCTGAAAAGAAGAATAATAGGTATAGCCAAACCAGTTAAAATGATACTCCTTGGCATCATACTTATCATATGTTAATACAGAATCCCAAACATCTGAAAACAGCTTATCTCTCACCAAATCCATATGAGGTGATTGTGCATGGATGGAATCGGTAACAATTGCATACAATCGTACATTTGAATGTTTCTTCTTGAATTTTTTCAAATAACTGACAGACATTTTCCCTATACTTGTAGTAGGCATCAGTATATGGTATCTATTTTCATCCAAGTAGTTAAACTGCTCTAAATTCGCAAAGAATCTCTTAAAGGGAACAGATACTCTTCTATTGATTCTGTCACTCAAAGCAGCCTTTTCTATTTGCAGCATTATGCCGCCGCTATATATTTTATGGGATGGCAAATACTCAATAATCCCTTTTGCTTCATCAGATGTCAGATCTCGAAAAATTCCATTCTCATCCTTATCAATATAGGTAAAAATAAATTTATCCATATTTGTCGCCTCGCGCCCCCGTTTTCCCATATCTCAGCGACACAGCGCTGAGCTTTCACAGCAAATTAAGTATGACCTTCATCAAAAAAACCATATAGCTGCCTTTCATATAAGCAGAAACTTTCTCATTTCTGATAAGCTCTAATTTACTTTTCAAGTTATTGCGATAATTACAATAAAGCATCAGCTCCGCTTTGCTGCCGCTGATATATTCTGGATAACGATTACATACTTCTAACGCTTTGCTGCTTATTGTGCCGCCCAATTTTTTGACAAGCATCCATCTTTTTATTCTTTTTTTCCAGTTCTTTTTCCATCCCTGTTCATAAGCTCCGGCAACATTGTTGTCGTGTTGTCGATACATTATATATGGCTTTCTATCGAATATAACATTTCCTGCAACCGTAGATACTAATCCAAACCATACATCATGAATATGTCTTGTTATGAATTCTTCCGAAACTCGCCTGTCTTTATCACCAACTAATTTCTGGAAACTCTCGTTCCATACCATCGTACATCCGGTCATTCTGTTATTGCAAAGAACCTGATGATAACTTAGATCAATTGGCTTCTCCCATCTTACTCCTATTTCATTTCCATATCCATCTGTCAAAATCTGATTTCCAACATATAAAACAGGCTTACTGCTTAACCCGATTTTTTGGATGGCTGAAATCAGCTTGTCTTCCATCCATATGTCATCTTGATCTGAAAATGCAAAATAATCCGCCATCACATTTTTATAAACCAACGACATAAAGGATTTCCCAACACCCACATTCGATCCATATTCTATGATAATATTTTCATGATTTACATAATTTTGTAATATTGTCTTCGTACCGTCAGTAGAGCCATCATCCCGGATGTATATCTTGATCTCAACATTCCTTTGATTCAGAATACTTTCTATTTGTTCTTTCAGAAACTTTTCTCCATTATATGTGCTCATCAATACTGCGACTTTAGGTACACCGGCATATGACATGACTGATTTCTCCATACTCACAATCCATAGGATTCCATTGTCCACCGAAACATCTGGCTAAGGTTAACCTTTGGTGTCCAACCTAAATCACGAATTTTACAAGTATCCATAATCGCAAGCTGAAAGGGCAAATATGGAAGCTTGGCTGCTTCTTTTGAAAACATCACCTTACAGTTACCATTCGTAAATCCAGCGATCATCTCAGCCAAATCTCGAACGCTGATGAGATTTTCATTTGCTGCCACATTGTATAAAATATCTTCTCCTTTATCCATGACAAGGAATATTGCATTTACTGCATCAGCCACATAAGTATAGGTACGCATGGCGCTGCCGTCAGAATGCAAAATAATATCCTTTCCTTGAAGAGCGCAATTAATAAATTCAGCAAACGCTCTGCCGTCATCTAACAGTATTCCGGGGCCTAATGTATGGCATAGCCTTACACCACAGAAGGAAATCCCATATTCCTGTTTATATGTTGTAAGCATAGTTTCACACAGACGTTTCGCCTCAGGATAACTTGCTCTGTAATTCAAGTGGTGCATAATACCCATATCGTTCTCATCAATCGTTTCTTCCCTCTGCCAATCTCCATAAACCTCAACTGTAGAAACATAAAATACTCGCCGCGTGTTATGAAGTCTTGCACATTCCATCACATTATGCGTACCATTTACATGACTCCATAACGTGCCTGTGGGGGAGTTTTTAAAATCCATTGGCGCCGCAGGCCCTGCTGTATGGAAAATATAAGTGATATCTCCTTCATAGTTAATTTCTTTGTTGATATCTTGGTATAAAAAGCTGATATTTGGGAGTTTGATCAGATCGCCAAATACCTGCTTTGCCTTTTCCTCATTTCTCGCAAGGCCTATAATCCTCATGTTCAAATTGTATTTTAAATCTGCATCAGCCAATGCCTCCAGGATATATCTGCCTATCCGTCCAGTTGCTCCGGTAATCAGAATTGTTTCATTCTGGTATCCCCGCCAGTTTAACGCGCCATTATTAATGATATCTAAATCCCGTCTTTCCATAACTTCTCCTCTCTAAATACCAAATACTCTTCTGCCTTCCTCAAGCTCCAACATCGCTTTCATTATATAGTAATCTTCAGGAGTCGTGATCTTAAGGTTGTTATTGTTCTCCTCTATGATATGGATCCTTCCGCCTTTTGCCGTATATGCTAAAGCGGCATCCAGCAATGGCATTATTTTCTCAGTATTGTCAACTGACTGATTTAAGTAAAGTTCTTTCACTATTTCTAATTGAAATGTTTGAGGCGACGTTAAACTGTATGTATCATCACGTTTTTTAAATGCACTGAAATCCACCTCATCTTTATCAGTAATGATCACCGACTCAACGGCAGCTTTTACTGTCATCGCACCTCCATATTTTTGGGCAACCCTTATACTTTCATTTATAATTCCAGGCTCCACCAGAGGGCGCACCCCATCATGAATTACAACAATATCGGTATCCGTACCTCCATTTTCTATAATTGTTTTTAATCCGTTTTTTATGCTATCCTGCCTTGTTTTTCCCCCGGAAACTACCGCCTGAATCTTATTTACATTGTATTTGTTGATAAGTTCTTTCGTATAATCAATCCAGGATGCATTGCAGGCAACCACAACACGGTCCACATTACTGCTGTCCGCGAACTTCTCCAGCGTATAGACAATGATTGGTTTCCCGAAAACTTCCAGAAACTGCTTTGGCAGTCCGGAATTACGCATTCTTTGTCCTACGCCGCCAGCTAAAATAATTGCAAAATTCATACAATAACACCTCGTTTTTCAATTAGTCCAAATCAAGACTTACATATACGTGTTTTTCTATCTTCTCTGCTGGGGGTGGCAACATATAATCTTCACCATATCTCTTGCTTAACACATATTGATATCCCGCCGGCACTTTCATCATCTTCCCTTCAAAGGGGAGTTCTGTTATCCGGCACATTTTTTCACGATCATATAATTCTCCAAAATAATGCAATGATCCGCTGGTGCAGACAACTAATTTAGAATTATTATTTTTCACTTTGGAAAAACACCTGTCGCTTATCTCCATCCACCGTTCTATGGGATAGAATTTAAAAAATTTAGCAAAACAAACACGGCTTTTTACTGCCTGTTCCAGTTCTCTGCTTTCTCTTGCAAATCTGAGCATAAAGGCTTTGCAGGCATCCATTCTTACCACGGAATCAATAAACAGAAGCGTATTGCATTGGAACCCATGCAAGAACCTTAAAATCTTATTGTCATACGTATTTTCCATTATAAAAATATCTAAAGCCAGTTCTTCCGATTTACCAGTGGATTGAATGGGAATAATACTTGTTCCTTTTATATAAATTCTTGGAAAATGATAAATAAAGCCTTTATCTCCTGGAATTTTTAAACTATATTTTTCCGCTAATGTCTTGGAGCTATCAAATTTGCTTCGAAACTTATTAAAATTTTCCCTTGTCATATGGATGTCAACATCATCATCCCATGGGATAAATCCTTTATGTCTTGCTGCACCAAGTAAACTTCCGCCTCCAAAAAACCACTCAATCTTTTCATTATCGCAAAACTCATTGAGATCGATCAGTAATTCCAGAAAATAATTCTGTATTTGCTTCAGTTCCAAATCCGTTACAATATGTAACCCTAATGTTTCTGCATCTAATTTTTTTATAATGCTTATCAAGCCCATAACAAATCACATCCTCTAAACCAATCATTTTTCAAGATATGTGTAACATTTGAATGTTTCTCTTAAATTTTTCCAAATAGCTGACAGACATTTTTCCTTAAATAAACTTTTGAAATCATACCTCTATAGCATATCCTGAACTATTTTGAAAAAGTCATCGCAAAATTTCTTATTGTTAAGCTGTAATTCCACACCCATATCGTTAACACGCTCTTCATACTGGCTAATCACAGTACCTAACATCTGGATATTTTCAACAATAATGATACTTCCTTTTGTTTCTGCTATCCTTCTGGCAAAGGCAACCTGATGATTATTTATGTGTTCTCCGTATTCTTGTTTCCTCGGAACAACAATAGGAATTTTTCCAATTTGAAGCGGCATAATAAAACTTGCAGGCCCTCCGTGTGTGATGACGATTCGTGCTTCTTCCACATTCCTAATCATTTCATTATATGGTATCATCTTGCTCCACTGGCAGTATTGCGGCTCGTATGTGCTGTAACCAGTCTGAATGAAAACCTCTTCATCTATTTTGCCGTCACGTTTTAATTCGTCCATATATTGGATCAGCCTGTTAAATGGCTGTTCATGTGTCCCTACTGTGACAAAAATCAATCTTGTACCTCCCGGGCCTAGAATATGCTTCCTAAATTGATGGCCTTCTTATATACTTTTTTCTGTTCCTCCCACTGGACAATAAACTTGTCTGTTACCGGGTATACCATTCTGCCAGTCAAAGTAGCATGATCAATCCGGTCAAAAACTTCAATATAGATCGTTTTTGCACCAAACAATTTTCCTAAATAGAAGAATGGAACTGCTACGGCAGCACCGGAAGATATGATGAAATCCGGTTTCTCCTTTCTTAAAATCTTCCACGCTAATCCCGTATTCTTTATCAGCATCTTCAGATTCCTGTTCGTTGGGAAATAGCAAGGATACATCTTTTCATCTTTCAGAACACTTCTGGCATCTTCTTTATCAAAAGTTACCCAGAATCTGTCCTTATCCTTCCAAAAAGGCTTCAACATATATAAGTGAGTCAAATGCCCACCAGATGAGCCTACCAAGCAAATCTTCATCATACCGCCAACCCTTCAGCTTTGTCTGCCCGTATATATAAACGGCTTAAATCCTTACAGTTTTCTTAATTCATACAATGTTGAGGTTAAAATGCCTCTATCAATTATATTTAACTGCACCTCTCCATCATCAATTCCCTTGCATACGACTTCATGCTGCTTTCCTTCAAATCCTTCGGTGTCAGTTTCTTTTCAATCCCTGCCAGTTTCCGGTATTTATCGAAAATCTGAATAAACATCTCCATTGATAAGGGCTTCCCGTACTTCGATAAAAACAACCGGCTGCAGTATTCTCCGTTGCGCTGGAATGCCTTCCTCTCATCCAGCCACAATTCCATCTTTCTCAGAAGCTCCTGGGAATACAGACGGATATCGCAGTCGTCCCCGCGCTTTCTCCGTATCAGAAGAACTCCTGCCTTTCTGTCATAATCTGGCGTTTCAATCCGCAAAAGTTCACTGATCTCAATTTTGTGATAAAAGAGCAGTTTCATCATCACCATATCCCGCAGACAGACGCGTTTGCGGAATTCACTGTCCAGCCCTTCATACTCCCGTTCCATCGCCAGGAAAAAAGCATCCGCATCTTTTCTTGACAGTAACCCCTGGGGTGACTGGGTTCCCTTATTCTTTTTTTCTGTCCCTGCCACCGGCTTTAAAGGCCGGCAGCTATTGAGCACACCTTGCCGTACCAGATAAGACAGATAATACCCCAGCACCTGATTTTTCCGGTAAACGGTAGAAAAACTTAAATTTTTCTCTATTCTCAGGTAATCCAGATAGGCTTCCATCCACTCCTCACAGGTTGTTTCATCCTGGCAGACGATTTCTTTCTGACGAACAGTTTCGGCCTGACAGACCATTTTTTTCTGCTGAGTTTTTCCTCCCCTAACATCTGCCCTTGCCTTAGAGTCAGCCCATACATAAAAGTGCTCCAGATCCATCCGGTATGCCTTCTCTGTCCTGCGATCCAGGCCATTTCCAATTACATAGCTGTTGATAAATCCATCAATCAAATTTTTCGAATCTTCAATCCCCCTAAGCAACCCTTATCACCTCTTAATAGTCATAATTATTTGAATTTATATTTCATGAGATGAACTCTCCTGCTGTTTTTGCAGAATGTGTTTCCCGGCCAATCTCTCTGCAAATATTCCAATTCATTTCATTATTTGAAGTTATTCTCTTTTTGTAAAACAGAGCCATATTCCAGGTATCAAATCTTCATAAAGAAGGCATTATTTCACAGAATACACCATCTAAGTATCCCGCAACTCAGATCTTTAGCGGGATTAGGAGGCTTTCTCTGTTTCAAAAGGTATATATTTTGGGAATCGATTCCGATTGGTAAAGATGACCAAGAAAAAGTAAGATTTTGTTATTGACTTTTCAAGAATTTTATAGTAATGTTGTTAAA
>JAAWIS010000079.1 GCA_022796475.1 Lachnospiraceae bacterium
GACAACAGGAAATTCAAAAAATCGACAGCGAAATCTTACATATCGAATTCTTATCAAGGAATCTTAAAATCCTATAGACACAGAATTTTTTACACCCTCGCCGGGAATCTAAAAACAGGTTCCTGGCCTTATTTTTTTGCCCTGAAATGTAAATTTTCTGTGAACTTGATTCTAAAATGATACAACATCAAGCAGCAAAATAATTATTTTAATCAGGATATTCCTAACTATTAATACAAATATCAACAGCATCTTTCAGAGTAGAACATGTTGTCGGGCAAATAGTTCCCTGTTTAACCATCCATACAGTATATCCTGATGTGTCTATCACTTCCTGACGCTCATTATACTTTTTTTCACTAACTAATTTAATGATTAATTCTTTACCCTCACATGCCTTTTCAATATAAAAAAGTTTTCTATTGCTATCTTCTGCAATCAAATGGCTGCCTTTTGTGTCTAAAGCCAATATTTCATTTTCTGTCCACACAATAAAATCCGGATTGAAAGTATCGGTTCCTTTTCCATCTAATAATGGGATCTTTAAAAAACCATTGGCCGGATTCCGCATCCATAATACATTTCTGCTATCTAATTCACGTGCAAATTCAAGTTCAAAAATATTAAAATCGCTATATTGTGGATGAACTGCATTGTGAAATTCTTTACTATCCTCTGTAATAAACACCTCTCCTATTGGTATTGTATCTAACGGATTCTGCATAATAACTGAATTGCGCCTATAAATATCCGCAACCTTTTTTGCTTCGTTTTTTATGTATATCGCCGCATTACTATTATACTCTACTAAAGCATCAAATTTTTTTGCAGATATATCACACAAGGTTATCGCATTTTTAGTCAGCTTATCCATCTCGCGTTTAAATATCCATCGTACTGTTACTTGATTACTGTGCTGTGTTGTATATCCAATCTCTTCTCCACAATAGCTTCCAACCTCAGCTATAACCTGTATTTGATTACCAGCCCCAACTGTATTATTAATATCATTACTATAGTCAATCATTTTATCAATTACGTCCTTAATTTCCAGCATGGCTTTTTCTGAATTTATTACAATATCAGGAACTTCGACTTCCATTTTCGGCTGGACAGTTGGTCTGTTTTTTCCACTACTTTTCGCTACATGATAGGATATCGCTATTTCTGGAATATCAATTGATAAAGTCCTTCTAATGTCTTCTATAATGGACTTAAACACATCTTTTTCGTCTGTTTTTATATAAAAATTAGCCATGTTAAGTTTATCATCCGCATAATGCGTTGCTTTTGGCTGCCTTAAAACCCTTCCTATAACCTGAGTTACCTGCGTATTCGACCCCATATCCTTATCTATATAAGCAAAATAGCAGGATGGATCATCCCATCCTTCTTGTAATGATTGATTGAAAATAATATGCCGATAATTTCCCGCAATAAATTCCTCATAATCATTATCCCCACCACTAAAAAGATTAAAATTTGGAGGTTTAGGAAAACGCCTATCAAATTTTAGATTACAATACACAGCTATTTCACAAGGATCGATACCTTCGTCTACCAAATGTTTCCAAATCTTAATCGGTCTGGCTTTTCTTTCTTCAAATGGAACCAAGGGATCATCAATTTCTGAAGTTTCCAATAACATATTTGTATCACTTACATAAATTGCTTTTGGTTTGAAATCACATGCCAAATTCAAAGCAGATTGTTCAACTTCCCTAAAATCCTCAAGTAAATTATGTATAGCTATTTCCATAGGCGTCATATAACCACCTATGGAAATAAACTTTTTAATCAAACCACTTTTAACTACCTGCTTATTGCTGACTACAGTTATCAAATCACTATCTTTTAATTCCTTTTCTTTTTTCATCCTGGCAATATACCATTCTAATTCTTTAGGAACTTTCGTAGTCGCACTTGCCGCAATCAATGCTGTTGGATTTAAATCTAATAGCAGCCTTGTTTGTTGATCAGACAGATTATGCCCTTCATCATATACAACAATCAAATCCCTTATAACCCCACTATAATTTTTTCTTATTTTCAGCATCTCCCATAAGGAATTATTGGCATTATCTATCCCTGTTTGGAAAACCCGTCTATCACCATCCGCTTTATCCTTTTGATTGATTTTTCCCACTGTTGCAATCAGCAATAATCCTTTTGTATCATCCAGCAAATCTCTTTCCCTGCATTCCAATAAAGGCTTTGTCAAAAAATTAGGAATATTTTCCACATACTTTCCCGATGTAAAATTTTCTAATGTCTGGCTAACAATTACTTTTCCCTTAGACAACCATAATACTACTGGCTGGGTGGTCGAGTAAGCTCTTATTTGCTCAATACAATCGGCTAAAATCAATGTTTTTCCGGCACCTGTTATCGCTGACAAATTTTGATAAAATGGAACAAATTTTCCTCCCAATCCCGGTAAAGGCTCTTTCATATATTCACTATATCTGCCTGCAATTTGCTCAGAAGCCTGTATCTGAAATTTCATCAATTCCATTCTTTACGTGTCCTCCTGGTTATTATAACGATCACTATTTTCATTCAGTCCTAAATGCATCAAAACTTTATCGGGAATTTGATAAAATTTCACTTTAGGCGTTTGATATACCTGATATCTTGCATAAACATGAAACGGGAATTTTACACCTTCTTTTTTTGCTTCTTCTAACAATTCCATGTATGTCTTCTGATTTAATTCTCCAACAGAATCTTCTCCGTTCCAGATTATAAAAAAGCCTTCGTTTAATATATTATGCCCAACCAAATATTTGTAATCTTTATCAATACGGTCTATAACACTTGTGGCCCTCTTTCTATCATCTTCCCAGTGTGTTGTAATAATTATATCAATCAATTCATCTCTTTTCATTTCTAATATGGCTTTTGCATCTACTTTTTTATCTAATTCCCAATATTCAAAGCCATTAGATATGGATTGCTCTAATATTTGCAATTCTCCTGCTTTGTTTACCCGCTCACCAGTAATTGCACGTTTTATTCTTTCACGCGTCAATGTTTTAGCATATTTATCATCATCTTCGCCCTTTTCTATAAGAATAAAATTTCTTCTTGTGCCAGACAGCTCATTCAATTCCAGTACAGCATGTCCCGTTGTTCCTGAACCGGCAAATGGATCAAATACAATACCGTTACTTGGACACCATAATTGAATGATTTTCTCAATCAATTTCAACGGCTTAACTGTTTGAAAATCATGCCCCTTTCCCATAATATAGTCTAATTCTTTTATTCCTGTCTGACTATGACCGCTTTCTTCATATGTCCATGATTGGCAGTCCAGTTCAAAAATCTCGTCATAATCTTCATCTGCCCAAAATGTTAATGGCACTTTCCCTTGTTTAACATATTTTAAGTAACGTTTAATGGCAGGTCTTCCATAGCCGTTTCTTAAGAAATAAAGTTCCGGCATTGTCTTCGTATTTCTTATTTTAACAGCCTTTTGCTCTGCCTCCGTTACTATTTCATTCTTTTCACATTCCAAGGTGACGATAGGATTGTTATCAAGGTTTTGCTCTTCTGGTACATGGGGAATCGTTGCTCCTTTTATCACTAATGCCATGGGTCTTCCCTCTCCTAAATCCTTTTCCACATATTTTGACCCCCACGCCTCTAAAAAAGATTTCATATTCCTTTTTGTATTCCTCCAAGAACCTGTGCCAGGATAATGCAATGCTCCTGTGAACGGAGACTGTATTGCATATCTATCCTTATCTGACTTAGTACGTGCGACAGGGTTATCATCTCGCCACAGTCCTTCGGGATCATTATCCGGATTCTTATATTTTGCATTCATCTGTTCGGTGCGTCCTAAGAGTCCAGTCTTTGTCTGTTCTTTATTTTTAGCATATACCAAAATGTATTCTGTTGCACTCGATAAGTGTGTACTGTCATTTTTGGGTGCATAAGATTTTTGCCAGTTAATGATACCCACCCTATTTTCTTCGCCAAATACCTCATTTAAAAGCATTCCTAAATGAAAAAATTCCCGTTCATCTATACAGATTGCCAAAACACCATTGAACTTTAACATTGCTCTCATCATCTGTATTCTTGGCAACATAAATTTCATCCATTTTGTATGCCTTGAACCATCTTCAATAGTCACTACCTCTCCCAAATCTGGATCATTAGGGTCAGTATCCCATTTATCATTATATCTAAAATCCTTTCCCGTATTATATGGTGGATCGGTAATAATTAAATCAATCTGTCCTTTATATTTATATAAAGTAACCATTGCCTGTAAATTTTCACCATCAACAAGAATATTTTTTCCCATTGATTTCTCAACATTAAACGATAATTTTTTATTTATCTTTATTATTCGGGGCATAACTTTTCTTTCGATAACTTGAGCTGTCCTTTTTCCATTAAACGATAATGTGATACCGCCATTTACCATTTTCTTGGCAAAATCTAACAGCTCCTCTTTACTCATTAATTCTAAACCGGCCAAATTATTTTCCATATATGTCAATCTCCATCCGCTTTAATATAATCGACAATATCACCTATATTGCAGTCTAATTCGTAACAAATTTTTTCTAATACTTCCATGCTGACGCGTTGATTCTTGGTTAACTTAGCTAAAGTTGATGGACCTATTCCAATACGATCTCTTAAATTGACCTTATTCATACCTTTGTCAATCAGAAGTTTCCATAACTTATTGTAACTCAATGCCATAAATCCCTCCACACTCTTCATTTGTCAATACAGAGTAAGCTAATAATACCACAAAAGTACAGATTTAGCAACTTTTCATACAGATTTTCATACCATTTTTACATATACAACATTTTGAAAATTGTAGCAAAGAATATCTTATTTTTCAATTATAACAGCTTTGACCATACACAAACTCTTTGTACTTGACAAAGGATAACCTTTACTATCTTTTTACCGTGTTACATAACTTTAAACACCAATAGTTTCCGAAGACTGCCGATTTTACCGCATTCTTCGGAACTTTCCCCGTATAGAAGTCTTTCTTTTCAAAGAGAAGATACTCCGCTGCAATTAGCGATATCGAATCCAAAAGGGAAGAATTTGAATGCCCCGGAAATCGCAATACTATTCCAAAAGAATTTGGAGTTGATGAAACAGGGAAAATTTGGATAGATCTGACAGAATTACAAGAAGAAAATAATAGAAAAGCTGGTATGTTAAAATTCAGAAAAGGTAATAGAAGTGTAAAAAGAGCTATCACAAAATCACATATTCTGGGTACACCAGGAAGTCCAGCTATTCATGGGAAACACTCCATCTCCCATCCACCAGAAATGTTCCTTCCGATAAGGCACAAAAATCCTGATTTCCAGGTTATGGTTAATCATCACAGAAGCAGCCGGACTGACCCTAGTACTACAGCGTGTTTTTTAAAAGGTACTCTGCCACAGCCAGAACTGCCCCTGTTTCTGCGGCAAACAGATCACAATATGTCTGGTCACATCGGGAAGAATCAACTGAGGTGTATCCCGGATATAGGAATTGTGGGCCGGAAGCTGCCAGGCTCTTTCCTCACAGATTAAAAATATGAGGTTCACAATGGTGTCCATGAAACTTCCATCTATATCTGACACATTCAGCCAAAACCAGAACATTCAGAGCTGTCCTTCTCAGAAACAGCTTCTCCTCATAATGACTGCGGTTTCCTGTCCGGCAAAACTCCATGAAATCCTTGGCATAAATAGGTGTAAATTCATAATCCAGCCATTTTTCTCCCTCCTCCTCCAGTCTGTTCCTGTAATTCTTTGAAATACTCTCCCACGCCTTTCTGTCCGGATCCGCCGGATACAAATCAAACAAACCAATTATTTCTTCCTGTGGAACCATTTCTCTAAACATAAAAAACCTCCCTCAAAGCGTCCGATGCACACTGCTGCACCTATTTATAACCTCTGAGGGAGGGATTTCCCATGTATTTTTTTCTGATCAATTTATACTTTATTCATGAAAGCATTTGAAACAATACTGTTGGTATTCTCTGGCCAGCCTCACTGTTTCTCCTGCAAATCCCGGTACAATGCTTTCACCGGATCCGAATCCTCATGGCTCATCAGCCAGGCCAAAAGCTGAATCCTTCTGGCCATAATAAAGGTGGGAATCTCCAAAAGATCTCTTTCTTCCAGAGAGTGTACGGTCCCATACCCCTTAAGCCACGCCTCAATCCACCTCATCTCTGCCTCGATCTCATCCCTGCTGTGATATTCTGTTCTGGCCACCCTCATAACCTTTCGGTTCCTGTCATCCAGGTCTTCTGTCAGAAGAAAGGTTGCATTCTCCGAAAGATGAAGAAGACTTACCTTCCATATCTGTCCCAGGCCATAGCACCAGCACGCCTGCACATCTGCTTTTTTGTAACCTTCCAGCTTCTGAAAGTTCATGTTCCTTCCTCTAACCTGCTTTTATCTCACATCCGCAGCATAGTCCAGACGATCTGATGTGATGTAATCAACCCCTGCCTCCTTCATTCGCTTCACATCGTCCATCTCATCCACGGTCCACGCGGAAACACTTATCTTATGCCTGTGAAAGGCTTCCACCACCTCTTTTGTCACTGCCAGATAATTCATACCTACTGCCCAAGCTCCCAGCTTTTCTGCCCTTTCTGCCAAATATTCCAGCTCTTCAGGAGAACTCCCTTTCACCTGTTCAGGATACACATTGGGAAAGCAGGGGATTCCTCCCCC
Organism: Lachnospiraceae bacterium; assembly: GCA_022796475.1. Taxonomy (GTDB): domain Bacteria; phylum Bacillota; class Clostridia; order Lachnospirales; family Lachnospiraceae; genus Caccovicinus. Next base: position 6,732 of record JAAWIS010000079.1, read on the forward strand.
TTTCTCCCTCATATGGTCCATATCCTCCATAAAGTTTCCCAGATAAACCGCTCTCTCCTTCATCCCGTACTCTGTCAGCAAATCCACCAGTTCCCACACTCTGTCCCACTCTTTTAGATCCAAAGCAATCCCAACGCCAGCCTCCTTCTCAATAATGGGCAGAACATCTCTTAACAACAGGCAGGTTTCGCCTTTTTGCAAAGGATTATGGGTCAAAATAGGGCCTTCCTCTCCAAACCGCACATCCACTTCAATATAGTCCACCTTATACTCCAATGCCTTCTTGAGGGATTCCAGACTGTTCATTCTTGTCCCCATACATCCCGTATGGGCAATTACCTTTTCCTTTCCGTTCATGTTTCCCTGTCTCCTCTTTTTCCAAACATGTTAAATACTGATATCCTGTTTCCCGCTGATCTTAAAGAACAGCGCCAGAGAGATCACCGATGTCAGTGTCAGTATTGTAGCATACACTGCTGCATTTCCATAATTGTTTTTCACCACTTCCGAGTATACAGCAACTGCAAGGGTTCTGGTCCTGGTGGTATAAAGAATGATAGAAGCACTCAGCTCACATATAATGGTAATCCAGCTCATGACTGCTCCCGACATTACGCCCGGAGCCATCATGGGAAGAATGATCCGGAAAAATGTGGTCCATTCCGAGGCCCCCAGGCTGACAGAAGCTTCCTCCATACTTGGACTGATCTGAGAAATAATCGCGTTGCTGGAACGTATGGTATAAGGCATTCGGCGAATAGCCAGTGCGATAATAAGAATCCCTGCTGTACCTGAAATATAGACCGGTGGTTTGTTAAAGGCATATAAAAATGCAATACTGAGCACAGTGCCTGGTATCACAAAGGGCAGCATGGAGATCATATCCAGCCCAGAACTGACCAGGGATGGTTTTCTGGCAGTCAGATACGCTGTCAGAATTCCCACAATCAGCACTAAAAGGATTGCACAGAGCCCGAATTTATAGGTATTGAAAATTGCCGTATTATCTTTGGTCAGCAGTACATTTCTGTAATTATCCAGAGAAAACCTGCCTGTATATACCACTCCGCCTTTAATCTCCATAAAAGATGTGGAGATCACCGTCACCTGCGGGATCAGCGCCAGAGCAATGACCAGATATGTATAACCATGAATAAGCAGATTTTGTATACCTTCCTTTTTCTTTGGCATCAGAGGCCGCATGGAAGACATGGAAAAAGACCATTTCTTTGCCAGAAGCTTTTGAAACATCAACAGTATCATGATAAAAAAGATACTGAGAACACAGAGAGCCGCTGCAAAATTGTCATCTGCTTTCACCTCTCCCATAAACTGGTTGTAAAGCAGAGTGGGAAAGGTTCGGTAACCTTCCCCAATAAGCATGGGAGTTCCGAAATCACAAAACACATGGATGAATACCAGAAGGGCGCTTGCCAGCAGAGTAGGCATAATCAGAGGAATGATAATCTTCCATATCCGTTTCACTCCTGTGCATCCTAGGCTCTCTGCCGCTTCAATAAAGGAATTATCCATATTTTTGAGAGCGCCTGATACATAAAGGTACACCAGAGGAAAGGTCTGAAGGGAGAATACCAGTACAATTCCCACAAATCCATAGATTCCTTCAAAAGAACTTCGGAACAGGAAATTCACGGCTTTTGTCAGAAGCCCGTTTCTTCCAAGAAGCTGAATCCATGCATATGCCCCGATAAATGGAGGCGAAACATAGGAGATGATAATCAGAAGATTCAATATCTTTTCTCCAGCAATTTTTATACTTCTCATCAGATAGGCAAGAGGCATACCAATCATGACAGAAACCAAAGTGGAACAGACCGTTACCTTGAAACTGTTTATAATGGTGCTCCAGTAATATCTTTTGGAAAAAAATTTCTGAAAATACTGTAAGGTCAGCCCTTCTTCCCCTGGTGCCAGAACACTTTTATATAAGATTAACACCAGCGGAAAAACTACAAACAGCATGAGAAGAGCCAGCAGAACACAGCCTATTGCCAGCCAGAGATTCCATCTTTTTTTTGAAGATCTCATCTCATTCCCCCTCTCTCATCAATCAGGGAATCTCTTCCGTCTTTTGTAAAGACATTGATCTTATCTGCCGCCGGAATCAGCTCAACTTCCTTTCCTTCTCCTCCTGCATTCTCCTGATCCGTATTACAGATTACCTCAATCTCCTGTCCTGAAGAATCTTCCAGGAAATAATGGATGGATGCTCCAAGGAACATACTGCTTTTTATCACTGCCTTTATTCCTGATGGATGCTTATGATTTGGTTCCAGCATCATATCGAATTCTTCCGGTCTGACAGATACACATACCTTCTGTCCGTCTGATGCCTGAGCAGACAGATTCTTCATGGCCAGCAGGAATCCTTCTGAAAACTTCAGAAATACGCCTTCTGCGTTTCTTACGATGACTGCCGGGATAATATTGCTCTGGCCGATAAAAGTCGCTACAAAATGGTTGGCCGGACGCTTATAAATCTGTCTTGGCGTTCCGATCTGCTGGATAATTCCGTCATGCATAACTGCAATCCTGTCTGAAACCGCCAGCGCCTCTTCCTGGTCATGGGTCACGTACACGGTGGTGATTCCGATCTGATGCTGAATATTTTTGATAGCATTGCGCATCTCCACTCTGAGTTTTGCATCCAGGTTGGACAGGGGTTCATCCATCAAAAGTACCTCCGGCTGTATGACAATAGCTCTGGCCAAAGCTACTCTCTGTCTCTGGCCCCCTGAGAGGGCCGCTGGCATGCGGTCCCTCAGGTCACGGATCTTTACTACCTCCAAAATCCGGTCTACTTCTTTACTAGTTTCATCCTTTCCCATTTTTTTCATGTTCAATCCAAATGCTACGTTGTCCCCGACAGTCATATGAGGAAATACGGCATAATCCTGAAAGACCATCCCCATATTCCGTTTATTCACCGGAACATCATTGATTACCGTGTCATTCACCCGAATGGTCCCCTCCTCAATGGAGTTGAATCCGATTATCATACGCAGCAATGTGGTCTTGCCGCACCCTGACGGCCCCAAAAGCGTAAAGAATTCTCCTGGTCTGATCTCTGCCGACAATCCCTGGATTACGGTGTGGTTTCCATAACGCTTTGTCACATGGTCAATCTTAATTGCTACACTCATATTCCAGCTCCCATCTCTTCTTACTGCATCGAATCCTCTCTGTGCTCCGTAAACATCTCTGTGATGCGTCCCTTGTTCTCTGCTGCCCATGCTTCATCATACACGGAAGATATGGTAACGTCTTCCGTAGGAATCATGTGATCTCCCAACTCCACACCTTTTCTTAAAGGTCTGGCATTCAGATTCTGACCCACAAAGCTCTGAGCCTTTTCACTTAACATATAATCTACAAATTTTTTGGCATTCTCCGGATGCTTGCATCCATTGATGATCTGAACGGACTCGCCAGGGAAAATTGCTCCTTCTTTCGGGAAGATCAGCTCCACTGGTGCACCGTTTCTGATATAATTTACAACCGGGTCTTCCCAGGTAAGGCCTACAATGTATTCTCCCTCTGCCACACTTTTAGGAACCTGGCTTCCGCCGTTGGCATATTTGCCGTCTACATTGGCGATAAACTCATCTATAAAATTCCATGCCTCATCCGACATAGGGTCCCCGTCTTTTCCCATTCCATACAACATGGCAACCAGGCTCTGGTAGGCAGAACTCAAGGTGGTGGGATCACCGAAAGCAATCTTTCCTTTCAATTCCGGATTCAGAAGATCTGCAAATCCTTCAATTTTAATATCACCGATAAGATTTTTGTTGATAATCATAACTGTAGGATCTGCAAAAGCAGGCGTAAAATATCCTGACTTGTTCTTAAAACCATCCATCATATTATCATCTTCCGATGACACATACTGCATAAACAGATCCTGATAGCTGGCAAGCATGGTTTCATCTGCCGCCCACAGAATATCCCCTCCTGGATTGGCTGTTTCTGACTGAACCCTCTTTAAACATTCCCCTGTTGTACCGGTTATAATCTCAACTTTGATTCCGGTTTCCTCCTCAAATCCTGGAATAATGGCATCATTTAACTGCTCACTCCGTGCTGTATAGAGAACCAGAACATTTTCCTCTTCTTTCGAGGAATCCGCAGTTTCCTTCCCAGAGTCAGCGGCAGATGTAGTCGCACCTGCCTCTGTCTGAGACACCGCCTGAGATGGCTCTGCGGATGGTGTCTTGGCAGCCTTGTCTGAGCACCCCGCCAATAAAAGAACTGCAGCCATACCACCAACAAGTTTCCATAACTGTTTCTTCATTTTGCTCCTCCTTTTTACAAATACCTTCCAAATTTATTCTGACAATTTAATGGTATCATCCCATTTATTTTTCTTAAATACCACTTTTTGAACCAAAAGCGTAAAAAAGGCAACTTCTATTGATAATTTTCTTACGATCGCTTATGCTATTCCTGTGAACAGAACCCATCAATACAGGAGATTTCCCCATGGAGCAGAAAAAACTTCCTCGCAAATACAGAGATTATCTGTTTATTAAGAACCTTCGCTATACGTTTACGATCATCATCATACTGTATCTTATTTTTTTAATATTTATATCCATTAACTCCTGCACCTATATTTTATCCTCATCCAAATCAAAAGAAACTGCCATACGAAACTTTTTAAGTTCTGTCTACGGGGATTATGAACGCCAAATTATAACTCTGGCCTATACGGACAACATCCGGAAAGCCTTAAACGGTGACACAGATGCCCTCAATGAGGCCAACACCACCCTTTACAAATTTTGCAACAGTCAGAGCATCCGCTGCAATTTTCTTCTCTTGGACCCGGCACTCCATCCGGTTTCCACCAACCTTTATAAAGATAACCTGGAAACATTTATGGACAGCCAGCTTCTTACCAAGATACGGCTGACCCTGGAGGATTCCCCGGACCATTTTTATGTAACTGTCAATCATCTCTACTATGATAACTACCAGACTGGAAGTATGCTCTTTGCCAAAGAAATCCCCTCTGCCCCGGACTGTCTTGGTGGAATCCTGATTCTTGACCTGAGATACTCCGATCTCTACGATTATATATGGCAATATGATTTCTCCAGGGTAGTGGTAACAGATAAGTACAACAATATTATTTTAGATACCCAATACACCACTGCTCCCAGCGACAAAATATTTGCTTCAACAAAATACTATGCCTCAACACAGTCCCTGTTATACAGCTTTTTTCATGGCCTGGACTATTATATTTCCCGGTCTGCCACACCAGAGGGCAATCTTCAGTTGTTTACCCACAGTTCTCTCATATTCCAAAAACAGCTGCTGACTTACGGAACTTGTTTTATTGTACTCCTTCTTGCCATAAGTAGCCTTATCATATTTCGCATCTCTTCCTCTTTCACCAACCGCAATCTTTTAGCCATTGATGAATTGGTGGAAGCTGCCAAGCATATAGGACAGGGGGATTTGGATTATCAGCTTACTGAGCAGACCTTTGATGAATTTCAGATTCTCAACAGCGCTCTAAACCGTCTCGCTATAGATTTGAAACAGATGAACAGAAAGAACGAGGAACTAAACCACCATAAACAGATGCTGGAAATCAAACAGTTAAAAAGTCAGTTTAACCCTCACTTTGTGTTTAACACCCTGGAGTCTATCCGTTACAGCATTATTCTAAAACCAGAGAGCGCCGCCAACATGATTCTGTCTCTCTCCAAACTTCTACGTTATAATATTGAACAGGGAAACGGAGAAACAGAGCTGAAAGCAGAGCTGGATCTTTTGGAAGATTATCTTTCCATCCAACAGAAGCGGTTTGGCCCATGCCTGGAATATTCCCTGAATGTCAAAGATTCTTTGCTTCCTTACCGCCTTCCCAAATATCTTTTACAGCCCATTGTGGAAAACTGTGTAAATCATGGAATGCGGCACAAAAAATCCATTCATATCTGTATCAGGGGAATTGAAAGTCATGACTGTGTGGAACTTTCTGTGACAGATAACGGCAATGGCATGACCAGAGAAACACTCAGTTCCCTCCGCACGTCCTTTCAGGACGAAAAACCATCTACCATCCATTTCGGCCTCTACAGCGTATGCCGGACAATCCGTCTGATCTATGGGGACAGTTATGGACTTTTCATAGACAGCACGCCCAGTGAAGGTACCTGTGTAACCTTAAAGCTCCCTCCTGTTTCAAATGATGATTAATCCGCTTGGAAAGAGAAAGGATGAACTGATATGTACAAAATACTCCTTGTGGAAGATGAAGAGCTGATTCGCAAAGGATTGGCCTATATGATCAACTGGTCTGAACTTGACTGTTGCATCTGCGGGGAAGCCTCGGACGGAGAAGAAGGCCTGAAACTCATAGAACAGCATCACCCGGACATTGTAATCTGTGATATCCGTATGCCTGTCATGGATGGCCTGGCCATGCTGGAACATTTTGCCGGCCACCATACCTTTGAAGCGGTTATCATATCCGGATACAGTGATTTTGAGTATGCCAAAAAGGCCATCCGTCTGGGAGTAAAAGATTATATTACCAAGCCTGTGGACTTTGATGAACTCCGTTTCTGTATCCGCCGCCTGACAGCCCAGAGAAAAGAACGAAAAATGAATGAATTTTATGTGAATCAGGCAAGAGTAAACCTGTTAGAAAACCAGATCCTTCATGTGTCTCATATAGAGCACCTGGCTGATTCTGATAAGTATGCTAAAGAACTGCTCAAAATCATCAGAAACAATTATGACAAAAAAATTAATCTGTATGAAATCAGCAGCCAGATGGGTGTGTCCTCTAGCTGGCTCAACGGAAAGCTGAAGGCCATTACCGGATATACCTTCAACAGCTATTTAAATCGCTACCGCATAACAAAAGCCATAGAACTTTTATGTTTGGATAACCTTCTTATTTATGAGGTAGCTGACAAAACAGGGTTCTATGACTATAAATATTTTATTAAGGTGTTCAAAAAATATATCGGATGTACACCTGCAAAATTTGTGAAGGAACAAAGGCAGACCATGATGTCACCACCAGCTCTGCCTGATTCCTCCCCGTAATCTGGTATATCCTTTCACCTCTGACTTCCTGATTAAACTTCTCTAAACATGAATCAGTTTCTCCACTGCCTCTCTCAGGAAAGAAACCTCCCCTACATTTCCCGGAAATATAATGTACGGAAGTCCGGGAAAATGGCTTTCCCTGCCGGTTCTCCACACGGGAATTCCCGGAAGGATCTGTCCGGCAACCTGGGTTCTTCTCACACAAAGACCTTTGACACCCATCTCACTGGATGTAATTCCACCCTTGCAATGATAAACCTGGGTCTTACCTGCAGCTTATATACGAAATTCCATATTGCCAGGCCCGTGCTACAGTAGAGGTATTTTCACACGCCTATTCATACACGGCGGCTTTTGAGAGATCAAAGCCGCCGTTTCTTTTTATCTTCTCAAGGAATGACGCAGTTTCATACTGCAAATGCCCTTGCAACACTTTTGCATGGTTTAAAATCTGGATGAAAAACCTTCCAGTTTCCGGGCGCCGGACTCCTGCCGAACCACAGCAATCATCTTCCCCAACAGTCCTTGTTTTCCAGGACAGGTGGTAGTTTTTCTGAATGTCACAGATCAGCTCCCTGCAGTTAACCTCTGAAATCTCACAGAGTTTCTTTAACAACTTTTCAGCAATATTCCTTTTATCATGATCACGGGTATGCCGGCAGAACACAGATATCCTTAAGAAGCAATCCAGTATGTTCCAACATCAGCTCTTGTTTAGACTTTTTGATAAAATCTTAAAACCATTTTTCATCACACTGGCAATCAAACATTTTTCCTTCTTACTCCATTTGGGTTTATAAGGCTCCTCATTTTCCCTTAGCAGTATATTGCATCCATAAAACAGCTTTTCATAAATATGCCGAATATGCTCTTCCCTGCTATCACCGATAAATTTACAGTTAATTGAACGTGCTATATCTGAAAACAGATTCCAATAATTCAGAAAAAGGCTGCAATTTATTTTTCTGATATTCTTTTTCCTAAGGATTGCTGAAGACAGAAGAAACTCATCTTTTTTTGTATTAATCAGCAGTCCTTCCTCCCACGCAAACGCCATCGCTTCCTCCTTGGTCGGAAAAGACCTTAGCATGCCATCTTTATCAAGCAAAAACCCGTCAATATTATCTGTATACCAAATAGTATAATACGTTTCCTGCAAAATCTTAAATTTAATCAGATAATATTGTGTCTGTAGTTCTTCACTCATATCACTATTACACTTCCTCTCCACTGAGGCCTGTATAAAGCAGTTGCGAACCTGCTTCTGAAAGGATATATGTTCACTATGTCAGATCGCTGTAAGCATAATTGCAGTAAAGTTTCCAGTCCACCTCCGCCAAAAACGTTTCCATAGTCCCGAATCACATTTTTATCCCATAAGAGGCCAGATACCCCTTTAGCCTGTCCATGTCCTCCAGGTAGGAATCCTCCTTTGCCAGCGTTTTGAACTCCCTGTCATACAGCACGATCCAGCCCAGGCAAACGCAGCAGCAATTACAATCCCGCCGAAAAAGCCCCTCTCTAAGAGCTGCCCGATCTTAACCATGTTCTTCGGCCTCCGCCTTTACCAGCTCTGATTCTACTTCTGAAAGGGCTTTCTGCACTTCCGAATTCTTAATTTGGGGCAAAGTGTTCTTCAGCAGGTTAAGGCATTCCTGATTTCGTTTCATTTCTTTCAAAAGGTAGATTTTATGTACCGATATATAATCGTTCAAGGGGATGCCGCCATATACAAGCATAATGCCTGTATCATTTTTTATCTTGGCCTCGCACTGCTCCATCTCTTTCAAATAATTCTCTGCACTGCCCCCAGACTTCCAGGCTGTATATGCCGCATTCCACTGGGATACTACTTTCCGCTGGTGCAGATATACCCAGATAAAACTTATCAGAAACCATGTGACACAGACTGCGACCATAAAGCCCAGAGTAAACAGCCAGCTTAATGTTATGCCAACCCATCCCAGCCACAGCATCCCCGTTAATGAAACAAAGAAAAAGAAGATTGTTTTATGATGCCTTTTCAAATTTAACTGGTTGATCTTCACAAGGAAGAACAGCAGCGTCACAAAAGCTATCACTACCAGAAGCGGCAGATACCTCTGGGCTTTCTCCAGGTCGAACGCCAATCCCCCAAAAATCATCATAACACAAATCAAAGAAATCCCGATAATATCCCTTTTGTTTTTCAGCTAAGCTCACCTCTCATGCCAACTTTTTCACTGTACCCTATTCTACCACAATTTAGGGCATATTTCCAGTTGGTATAAACAATCCCTGTTTATATGCATACCTTGATATTCTTTATAGTAGTTTCATTTCCGTTTTTGGCAAAATGTTTCACTTCTATCATAAAATACCAATATATGATTATTCTAATACTTGGGAGCCACTGAAAATCCGTTTTTTGTCACTTTTCATCACACATGCGCCTCTTTATCTCAAACCCGTTCAGACAATTTCCTTTCAAAACGGTCCTTACGCAAATCTGCCGGGATTTTCGTGGGATAGTTTCCCTGAAAACAGGCAGCGCAGTAATCCTCACTGCCTGTCAGTTTATTCAGCTTCCCGATGGGTAAATATCCCAATGAGTCTGCTCCGATCATCCATGCAATCTCGTCCACGCTGTGATGGCATGCAATCAGGTTTTCCTCCGAATCAATATCCGTTCCATAGTAGCAGGGATAT
>JAAWIS010000080.1 GCA_022796475.1 Lachnospiraceae bacterium
ATCTTACTTTTTCTTGGTCATCTTTACCAATCGGAATTGGTTCCCAAAACATATAGGTTTTGAAACATCTTTTAAAACAACATTTGAAACAATATAAAATTTCCTGGATACTGGAATTGAAATCAGGGCGGTAGCTTAGAGCTTTCAGCAGGGAAGAAAGTCTGTCTGCATATATTGGAGGCTTGATGTGATTTTTGATGGTTACAGAGGCATTGCTATTTTGGAGCAGAAGGAATATGGAACATCAACTGCTTTTTATTACGTCCAAATAACTTCAAATAATGATAAAAAATGGAATATTATTCTGAAACATGATCCGAAAAAACATAGAGGATATCGGTTTTTAAGCAGATTGTCTTTTTCAAATCAGCAGGAATTTCAAACAGCAAAGAGATGGTTTCGTTAGGGGGTGCAGCGATTGAGTTATCCGGTTATGGCTTCAAACAGGCTGACAGAAGATGATGCAAAAGGTTTGTCAGAATGTATTCCAAAAGGCCTGACAAAAGATGATCCAAATAAGCCAAGGGAAGGCGGTTCAAAAGACCTGGTGAAAGATTTTATTAACAGCTATGGAGAAAAGCACCATCTGGATCCCAGGACAGAAAAAGCATACCGTATGGATTTAGAGCATTTTTATGCCTGGATGGACTCCTGCAAGGAAGAAGATTCATTGGAACCAAATATTACAAATATCAGAGCAGACGAAGATGGGGAATCCAAAAAATCCAGAAAACCGGAATCTGCCTCTGGTTTTGTCTGTTGGGAAGACCGAATGGAAGCATACCTGAATTATCTGGCTCTGGAGCGGAAGTTAAGCTCATCTACTATATGCCGGAAAACCCGTGTATTTGGGTATTACCTGTCCTATCTGGTAAAGCAGGGGGTGATTCCCGGCTGCCGCCCATTGAAAACGATAAAGAACCGGGAAAATCATGGGAATCATGAGAATCATGAGAATCACGGAAATGGAGAGGAGTCTGCCCACAGGCTGCTGTCAAGAAAGGATGCAGACGCATTGTTCCAGGCAATGGAACGGGAATACCAAGGTCTGGAAAGTGAATTCCGAAAGCGGGTGTGTCTGCGGGATATGGTGATGCTGGGCCTATTGTTCTACCACAGAATCGAGATCAGTGAACTTTTGCGGATAGAGGTGTCTGATTATGACATGGAAACCGGAACCATCGGAATCAGAAAAAAGCGTGGGAAGATTCTAACCATCCATCTGTACGCTTCTGGCCTTCGGCGGAAGATGGAGCAGTGGTTAAAGGAGCGGAATCTGTTTTTGCAGAAGGAGGAAGGCTGCAGCCAGATATTCCTGTCCAAGTATGGGAAGCCGCTTTCTATGGAAATGTTTATCCAAATCTTTGACAAGTACCGAAAATTAGCGGGAATTGAGAAGAAGCTGACACCCAAGGACTTGAAGGAGAGCAGTATGAAGCAGTATGCCAGGGAATTGATGATAGAGCGGTGCAGCGGGTATTGACAGGCTGAGTGTGTGAGAATAAACAAACAAGGAGCAAGCTGAATGATTATTACAAAAACACCTTTCCGCATGTCGTTTTTTGGCGGCGGAACCGATATGGAGAACTTTTTTAGAGAAAACGGCGGGGCTGTGTTATCTTCCACATTTGATAAATATTGTTATGTGAATGTCCGGCATCTTCCCAGGTTCTTCGATTGGACATCCGAATTATCCTATTCCAAAACAGAACGGGTATGTTATGTGGATGAGATTCAGCACCCGGCGATTCGAAACGCAATGAAACTTTTGGACATGCATGAAATACGGCTGATGTACGAAGCAGACCTTCCGGCACGTTCCGGACTTGGCACCAGCTCTTCATTTGCAGTTGGAATGCTGAATGCCTTCTATGCACTGAAAGGAACCTATGCGGACAAGAAGAAATTGGCTGATCAGGCGATTTATCTGGAGCGGGTACTGTGTCAGGAGGCTGGAGGCTGGCAGGATCAGATTGCGGCGGCTTATGGCGGCTTTAACAGGATCAATTTTGGAGCAGATGGATATGAAGTGATTCCTCTTATTATTTCTCCTGAGCGAAAAAAACGGCTTAACAATAATTTAATGATGTTCTTTACTGGCTTTACACGTTTCTCCTCTGAAGTCCAAAAAGTGAATGCAGCAGGAAAGAAAAAGGATACAGACGAGTTATTGAAACAGATGTATGGTCTGGTAAATGCTGCCCAGCAGATCCTTGTCGATAAAGAAAAAGAGCTGGATGACTTTGGAAGGCTCCTTGATCACACCTGGAAGCTAAAGAGAAAGTCAGGCGCGGCGGTATCGACAAATAGCATTGATGAATTGTATGAAAGAGGGATGAAAGCAGGCGCTCTTGGCGGCAAACTGCTGGGAGCAGGAGGCGGTGGTTTCTTAGTATTTTATGTGCAGCCAGAAAAGCAAAGATCCGTCAAAGAAGCAATGAAGGATCTGCTGTACATTCCATTTACGTTTGAAAACAGCGGTACACAAGTGATTCATTATACGCCGGAGTCCTATGAACCCAGGTAACAAGGGATCCTTCTTTCGAAAAGCAAAGAAAGTTATGTTTCAGAAAGGAAAAGTAAGACAATGAATATTATGGTTACTGGTGCAGGCGGCATGGTAGGTTCCCATATGATCGAGCTGCTGCATTCAAAAGGGGAATCGGTTATCGGCACATACTATAAGCCAACTACCGATATTAAGGAAATCCCGAAAGAAATTAAGATGATAGAATGCGATGTGCGCTACGCCCCTTCCGTAGAAACAATTATGATGGAGTATATGCCCGATCAGATTTATCATCTGGCAGCCCAGAGTTATCCAACCGTTTCCTGGTTCAGGCCGTATGAAACCATGGAAACCAACATAAATGGCACCATTGCAGTTTATGAAGCAATCAAACAAGTCAGAAAGCTGAAACGTCCATCTTACGATCCCATGGTAGTGGTGGCCTGTTCCAGCGCTGAGTATGGAGAAACCTTAAACGAGCTGAAAGGTGACCATGTGTATGTAAAGGAAACGGCTGAGCTGAAGCCTCTTCATCCTTATGGCGTCAGCAAGGTTGGTCAGGATCTTATATCCTTTCAATATTTTATGAATGACCACATCCGCTGCATCCGTGCCCGTATCTTCAACTCCACCGGTACAAGAAAAGTAAATGATGTAACGTCTGACTTTACCTATCGTGCAGTTGAGGCAGAGCGCAGCGGGGTGTATGAGCTTAAGGTTGGGAACCTGAATACCTACAGGGCTATTATGGATCAGCGTGATCTGGTGCGTGCCCTTATGCTGCTGGCAGAAAAGGGAAGGGCAGGCGAGGCCTATAACATTTCCTCTGAACATATCTACCAGATGAAGGACATTGTGAGCATGATTGAAAAGCAGATGGGGCGCCTTTTTCAGATTACCACAGACCCGGCATTGCTCCGTCCTACGGATGAGAAGATGATTGCAGGGGATGTAACAAAGCTTAAGAATGATACCGGATGGAAACAGGAAATTCCGATGGAGCAGACCATCGCTGACTTACTTGCGTATTGGAGAAGAAAACAATGAAACAAAAGCGGCTGCTTGCGATTTTAAGCAGATATCTGTGGCCGGTTGACGGCGGAAGGAAAGAGTCATTAAATCACTATTTTAAAGAGCTGCATGATACATATGGGTATGAAATTAAGCTTATGTGTTTTTTAGAGTACGGCCAGAAGGTGGATCAAAAGGATTTTCCTTCCTATATCTCAAATGTGGTAGCATTGCAGGATGTTACCGCCCCGGAAAGGATTAAAAATGTTTTGATGAAAACCCTTGGACCCTTGCAGTGGCCCTTTCAATGCTCATTTTATTACAGCAAAGCGAACTATTCTGAAATCGAAACTATGGTGAAAGAGTGGAAACCGGATGTTATTTTCACAGAAATGATCCGAACTTGCGTCTACTACCACGCCTTTAAAAATAGCGGTGCACTGCTGCTGTCAAACCTGGATGATTTATTGTCAGTCAGATACCAGAAACAGGCCAAGTCCGGGAAATCGAAAGCAAGCGCTGCCGGAAATTACAGCAACAAGCTGCCTAAACCGCTGGTATGGCTTCTGAAGGAAGGGCCTGTGAAAAACCAATTTCTTAAGATGGAGTCAAAACGGTGTGCCAAGTGGGAGCAGCAGTATTATAAGCTGTTCGATTATACGCTTATGACATCGGATGTGGAGCGGGATGTGCTGAATCAGGCCATGGCATCAGATAAAGCAAAGACTTTGTCAGTGGGAATCGACTATGAGTACTATTCCCAGAACATAGAAGCAGAAAAAGATCCGATAGGACTGTCATTTCTGGGAAATTTTAACGTGGCGGCAAATGCAGATACCCTTGAGATGATCATCCAGGAAGTGCTGCCGCATATCCAATCAGAGTTCCGTTTTTACTTGATTGGGAAATGCCCCGGTCATTTGCGTGCCAGGTATCAAAATGACAGCCGGCTGATTTTTTGCGGCAGGGTGGATGACTTGCGGGAATATGTAAAGAAAACCGCCGTTTTCCTTGCCCCGATTGCGTATGGGACGGGAATCAAGACGAAGATAGTAGAGGCAATGGCAATGAACATGCCAGTGGTGACCAATTCAGTAGGAGCGGAAGGAATCTATGGAGAAGCGGGAAAGGATTATATGGTCAGTGACGACCCAGTCCGGATTGCCGCAAATGTGGATGAGCTGCTCAATAATCATGAATTGGCGTCAAAGATGGGGGAACAGGCCGGCCGGTTTGCATATGAGCATTTTCGATGGAGCCAGGTACTGGCGGTTTATAAACAATTAGGCGTTTAAAAGATTCCTCCTAAAATGAGTCAGACATGGTCTGGGGTTGAAATTCCTTTATGACCGCAACGTTATATCATGCTACAGGGGAAGAGGAACCATAATGAATAAGAAATATACGATTGCCGTAGCCGGTACAGGCTATGTAGGCTTAAGCATTGCTGTGCTTTTGGCGCAGCATCATAAAGTGGTAGCTGTTGATATTGTTAAGAATAAAGTAGATCAGATCAATAACCGGAAATCACCGATTCAGGATGAGTATATCGAAACGTATTTGGCCAAGAAAGACTTGGATTTGGAGGCAACCCTTGATGCTGAGAAAGCGTATAGAGGGGCAGATTTTGTGGTGATTGCTGCACCTACAAATTATGATTCTGCAACACAGCAATTCGATACTTCGGCTGTAGAAAACGTAATCAGGCTGGTAATGGAATATAACCCGGAAGCAATTATGGTGATAAAAAGTACCGTTCCTGTGGGATACACAGCAGGAATAAGGGAAAAAATGGGAACGAAAAATATTATGTTTAGTCCTGAATTTTTGCGTGAGAGCCAGGCATTATACGATAATTTGTTCCCGAGCCGCATTATTCTGGGCACAGATCAGGATGACGAACATTTAGTGGAAGCCGCCCATACCTTTGCCAAATTGCTTCAGGAAGGAGCAGTGAAAGAGAATATTCACACTCTTTTCATGGGATTCACAGAAGCAGAAGCAGTAAAGCTGTTTGCCAACACCTATCTGGCTTTGCGGGTTTCTTATTTTAATGAACTTGATACATACGCAGAAATGAAAGGTTTAAACACACAGCAGATCATTAATGGCGTATGTTTCGATCCGCGTATTGGGATGTATTACAATAATCCTTCCTTTGGTTATGGCGGTTATTGCCTTCCCAAAGATACAAAGCAACTGCTTGCTAACTATAAGGATGTGCCAGAGAACCTGATTGAAGCGATTGTGGAGAGCAACCGGACAAGAAAAGATTTTATTGCGGATCGTGTTTTGAAAATGGCGGGATATTATGACTACTACAGCCGGGGAGATTACAATTCGAAGGAAGAGAAGGCTTGCGTTATTGGCGTTTACCGGCTTACGATGAAGTGCAACAGTGATAACTTCCGCCAGAGTTCGATCCAGGGAGTTATGAAGCGGATAAAGGCCAAAGGGGCTGCCGTAATCATCTATGAGCCGGCATTGGAAAACAGCAGTACATTTTTTGGAAGTGTGGTTGTAAATGATTTGGAAGCGTTCAAAAAGCAGAGCCAGGCAATTATCGCAAATCGATATGATAGCTGTTTGGAAGATGTAAAAGACAAAGTTTATACCAGGGATATTTTCTCAAGGGATTAACGTATTTGAAAAGCAGCCAAACAGGTTTTTTCATTGAGTTAGGATGAATCGAATGAAAATTTTATGGATTACATTGGAGTCGGTGCTGCCGGCAAATTCTGGCGGACGTCTGGGCGTTTATAAACGTCTGGAGCAGGTTGTAAAAACAGAAGAAGTGTATCTGTTTTATCCGTATGATAAGGAAGAAGAATTAAAATATGCAGATGAACTAAGGAAGGTATGTGCAGAAGTGCATCCCTATTTTCGCGGGGCAAACAAAAAGTATGCGCTGCTCAATATTTTAAAATATCCTTATACGGTAGGTTCCAGATGCATTGTACAGATGCAGGAAGATATCAAGAGCTGTGTGCAGAAGCATCCGATTGATCGGATTAATGTGGATTTTCCACACATGTGCGTTAATTTATTTGATATGGATCTTCAAATCCCTATTATATTGAATGAGCATAACATTGAATGGAAGGTTTATAAAACCATTGCTGACAGCCAGAAAAATATATGGAAGAAGGCAGCATACTGGATTGATTCATTCCGGCTGAAAGCATTTGAACTCAAGATTTTCAGGGAACTTCATATCAGGAAAGTAACCTTTGTTTCGAAAAATGATATGGCTGAGATGATTGCATCTGGGATTTTAGATCGAAATAAATGTGTGCTGATTCCGGTAGGTGCCGATGTAAGGGAGGCAAAAGGCAGCTCCTTAGGTGCTTTGCATAAAGGCCACAACATAATCTATGTTGGAAACATGTCATATGGCCCAAATATAGAAGCGGTCACTTGGTTTGTGAAAGATATCCTTCCGCTGATATTGAAGCAGATTTCCCAAGTGAAATTTTACATTGTAGGCAAAGAGCCAAGTCATGAAGTAAAGTCACTGGCGGGAAAACATGTTGTTGTAACCGGGGCAGTTGATTCCGTTGACGAATATTATAATCTTGCTGATTTGGTGGTGCTTCCCTTAAAAAACGGCGGCGGAGTAAAAGTAAAGCTTCTTGAGGCTGTCAGCTATCAAAAGCCCATAGTATCAAGCAGTGTTGGGGTAGAAGGGACAATCTATTCCGATGGTAAGAGTATTCCAGTTGCAGATACTCCAACAGAGTTTGCAGATAAATGTGCAGCGGCATTAATGAATCAATCAAATGACTTGGCAGAAGCCGCTTACAGTATTTTTACGGCTCATTATACATGGGTGAATATTGGGAAACAATACGTTGACATGATGAGAAACATATAAGGACTAGGCGGTGTAAAGATGGATGTAGTAGTAGCTATTACAGTTACATATAATGATGCCCAATACCTGAAAAAGTGTGTGGATGCATTACAGGAACAGCAGTTGCGCCTTACTAAGATTGTGATTGTAGACAATAACAGCAATGAAGAAAATAAGGCTGTCATTGAAACGCTGGCTGCAGCGAATGTGGATGTGCTGTATCTGGAGCAAAATCTTGGCGGAGCAGGCGGATTTGAAAAGGGAATGGAATATGTACGTGACAAGTATGATCCAGACTGGTATTGGATTATGGATGCCGATGCCTATCCGCAGAAGGACTGCCTTGAGAAACTGCTTGCACACAAAGGAAGCAAAGAGCACATAGGCTATCTTGCCCCGTTGATTTTCGGGGTGGATTTACAGCAATATCAGCTCTTCCATCACAAACGTTTGGCAAAGTATCTTGAGAGGGACATCCCTTTATATCATAGCTATGATGAAATCCCGGAAGTATCTGATATTATTGCAAATGCATTTGTGGGTCCGCTGTTTTCTAAGGAAGCGGTAAAGGCGGTAGGAATTGCTGATGGAGGGCTGTTTATTTATGGCGATGATCTGGAATACACTTATCGGGTTACAAGAAAATTTCCTGCATTATTAATTAAAGATGCAGTGATTAACCATAGGGATCAGTCGGCGTCAAATGGGATGCGGCAGCCAAAAAACTGGTGGAAGGATTATTATATGTACAGAAACCGATTGCTCTTTATTAATAAATTTCAGCAAAATGGAATTAAGAAATGGGTGGGCAGCTTGCTGCTTTGGATGCGAATTGTGAAGCAGACGCTTCTTAACATAAAAGACAACAGGGGCAAGCTTAGAAAAATCAGATATGAACTGCTTTGGCGCGCTTATCGGGATGGAAAAAATTTAAGGGATGGTAAAGTGATTGATCCGGCAAATTATAACATGAAATTAAACAAATTTTTATAAAGTTGAGGGCAATATATTGAAGATGATTCAAAATGTAATTGATTATTTTGCAATATTATTTGTAATTCTTGACTGCTATAGTGTCGTTTCTATCATGGGATCAAACGGTTCAAACGGAGCAAAAGTAAAATTGGTTGGAATCATATTATTAGTGATTTCATTTTTCTTTGAATGCTTTAGAAAAAAGAGCATTCAGATGAAGAAAAATACAGCCTTCTATATTTTTATATATGTGGCAGCACAACTAGTTTTTTCAATAATAAATAAGCCATCATCAATAGCACATTATTTCCTTAATCAGATTCTAATCGTTGTTTTAATGACATTCTATTTTTCTAGCAATAATTTGAGAAATAATTTTTTGAGAATATATCGAAATATTATGTTCGTTATCAGCGCATTTTCTATATTCTTCTATATCTTTGGCAGTCTTTTAGCAATTGTACTACCATGTGGATATGTTTCAGCGCAATGGGGGATAATGGACCAATATAAGAATTATTTTTATCTGTATAATGAGGCTCAGGCAACGTGGTTTTTTGGAAAATCGATACTTCGTAATATTAGTATATTTGCGGAGGGACCAATGTTTAGTTATTGTATCTGTTTTGCTTTATGGTATGAATTATTTGTGGGAAGGTTTAGTAAGATACGTTTTGCAGTATTTGTGCTTGCAATCGCTACCGCTTTTTCTGTTACAGGTTATATCTTTTTGGGAATTTTATTGTTTATTAAATATTTAGAATATTCTCACAAAATAGGAACCAGAATGACGATAAAACGGTTATTATTTCTTTTGATTTTGTTAGGTTTTTTTATTGCAGGAGTATATTTATTTTTTGATAAATTGGATTCTGTGTCAGGCATATCAAGAACATCACAGTATTTGAATGCATTGCGTATCTGGAGCAGTAATCCAATGATTGGAGTTGGGTATCGGATGAGCGAAGGAGGCGGGTTTGCATCAGGAATATTATTAGTATTAGCAGAGTGCGGAGTGCTTGGAAGCCTGGTATATTTTATTCCATTGTTAGGTACAGTAATTAAATCCATATTGCGTCGAGATTATTATTATGCCGGGTTGGCAGTTGGGTTTGTCTGTATCCTTACACTAACAGTAACTCCTTATAAAATTATAACACTGTGTATGATTACTTTTTTGCAGATGTATTTGCTTAATGTAAATATCTCTTCATGCGTAAAGGAAAATAATTTATGATATCAATAATTGTTACAGCATACAATGTTGAACGGTATATAAAAGAATGTATTGAAAGTATTTTAAATCAAACGTATCAAGATATAGAGATCATTGTTGTAGATGATGGTTCATCCGACTTAACAGCAGAAATCGTGAAACGAATCTGTGATGAGAATTCTTTTGTTCATTACATATATCAGGTGAATTCTGGAGTTTCTGTTGCTAGAAATACAGGGATTATTCAAGCAAATGGTGATTTTATTATGTTTGTTGATGGAGATGACCTAATAGAATCTTCTATAGTAGCAACATTGATTTCTGAGATAGATGATAATACAGATATTGTTGCTAATTGCTGTGTTTGTTTCAATGAGGAAGGCAGCGAGTATGTAAATCGATTCTTTCTTGATGATTTCATTGCAGATAGTATTGAATCGAAAGAACCGTTATACCTTCAACTAATGAAAACAGAAGCAGAACAGCCGGAAAATCAAACAATTTTTACAGCAATTGGGGTTCCTTGGGGAAAGTTGTATCGAACATCATTTTTAAAGTGTA
This sequence comes from Lachnospiraceae bacterium, assembly GCA_022796475.1. GTDB lineage: Bacteria > Bacillota > Clostridia > Lachnospirales > Lachnospiraceae > Caccovicinus. The sequence goes on from JAAWIS010000080.1 coordinate 10,126, forward strand.
ATCAACTGAGATTTAATTCTAATCTTAGAAGAATGCAGGATAATGTATTTAATATGTACTGTTTTAGGGCAGCTAGAAAAATTAAATACATAAACAGTCCATTGTATCGATATAGAATTGATCATATTTTTGGGTATACGATAGGATATAGTCCGGAAGTATATTATCACGTGCTGCAAGAACGTGAAATGTTTTTTGAAAAGTATCCAGAATATAAAACGAAAAATATTATAAAGGGTTATTTCTTTGAACGACTTGATTATTATCTAAGTTCAATTAAGAACCTGTGTTTATCGAATAATTATAAAAATGCAAGGAAAGGCATAAAAGAGCTAAGTCAGAAAAAGATATATTTAGAGCTTGTACAGGAAAATAGATATCAAAAATCTAGGAAACTACAGATTGTAAATATCTTGGTAAAATATAATTTTTCCTTTATTTTATACGGGTTTCTGAACTTTAAACATAGGAAAGAAGGAGAGTAAGATGATTATATGGGTGGTTATTGCAGTATACGTATCCATCTGGATGCTGCAAATAGCAATTTGCATCTTATTAACTCAAGTGAGAGAAAAAAAGAAATACAGGAATTCTCAGGAAGTTTTCGCGGCAGATAAAACGAAGGATCAAGTTGGAAGAAAACGCTATAAAATGGTTACAGCATTTGTTAATGGAATAGAAAAATGGACGATAATCCGTGTCAGCAAAATCCCTTCCCATATAATAAGAAATACCATTTATAAACACATATTTAAAATGAAGTTAGGAAAGGAAACTGTTATTTACGGGGGGGTACTTTTTAGAAGTCCTTCAAAAATCTCTATTGGAAAAGGAACGGTTATTGGAGACCGATGTGAATTAGACGGGCGTGGAGGCCTTTTTATTGGCGAACACTGCAATCTCAGCTCAGAAGCCCATATCTGGACTGCACAGCATGACTCCCAGGGGGAATATTTTGATTATGTTAAAAGTCCTGTAGTCATAGGAAACCGATGCTGGATAAGCAGCAATACGGTTATTCTCCCAGGGGTTCATGTTGGTGACGGAGCTGTGCTTGCCGCAGGTGCAGTCCTTACAAAAGATGCCGCTCCATATAGTATCTATGGAGGAGTACCGGCGAAAAAAATCGGAGAACGAAATAAGAACCTGAACTACTGTTTTGATGGTTCCCATGATTGGTTTATATGAGAGGTAACAGTATGGAAAGCCAGCCAAATGCGTTAGTAAGCATCATTATACCTTGCCATAATACAAAAAAAACATTGTTATCTGATTGCTTGTATAGTTTACATGAACAATCGTATGGCAATTTAGAAATTATAGTAGTTGATGATGGATCAGACGCTGAATATGCAGCAATGTACGATAAATTAATTTCCAGGATGGATGATAATGATATGATATGGAAATGCTGCCATAACGTTCACGGGGGGGTAAGTGCCGCCAGAAATAAAGGAATGGATCTATCCTGTGGAGCGTATCTATGTTTCCTGGATTCTGATGATTATTTAAATATTGACTTTATTCGTATCCTGCTGGAAATGATATTAAAAACGGGAGTGCCAGTTGCCCATTGTGAGATGGTTAATACATATAAAACAGAGGCTGACTGGACATGCGGAATAGACGGGATGCCGGAATACAAGGTTTTTCAAGGCCTTGATGTGTTTAAGAACTGCAACGGTTATGTTACGCCAAAAATGTACAGCAGAAAGTTAATTGAGCAGGAACAAATTAGGTTCCAGGAAGGAAGGCGGATTGGCGAAGACCTTTTGTTTGTAGCAAATGTATGTGAACGGGTTCTTGTCAGCGCAGGGACAAAAGCACAGTTATACTATTACCGGTTAAATCCTTGGAGTACAACCAATAAAATGTCAGCAAAAGATTATGACCAGCAGACAGAAGCATTCCAGTATTTGCTTACAATTCCTTGTATTGCTGAGGATGCCCAGTGGTTCAGCAAAGAAATTAAAATCCAGTCCTATTGCAAATTAAAACGTATGACTGCTGCTATCAGGGAAAAGGAACATGATTGGAGGCAGAAATATAAAAATTACAGAAGGGAATATCTGGAAAATACTGCCGGACACATTGTAATAGCGGATGGGATGTATAAATGGCTGGCCACAAAATCTTTACAATTAGGCGCTGGCTGGGGGATAGTGTTTTTAATGTCCTATGAATCGCTGAAGAACTTGTATATGGCATTGAGAAACTGGATACGGAAACTGAGATATGAAATGGAGAAAAGGATATGATTCAATCAAAGGCGGATCTGGATTATTATATTGAATCAGATTTAAAATCATTAGGATGTTATCCCCTCACATGGAAATTAAAATTAGGGGGGGTATTTTGTCCGGCGATATGGCAGTTTCAAATAAAACTTAGGAAGTTAGAGTACCAAAATAATTGCAGGAAAAACAGTTTTGTTCAGAAAATTTACTTCTATCTGAAATATAAAAGCTATGAACGTTTCAGCATGAAGTTTAATTTCAGCATTCCGATAAACGTATTTGGGCCAGGGCTATGCATTTGCCATGTTGGTACATTAATTGTTAATGGCAATGCAAAAGTAGGATCCAATTGCAGAATTCATGCGGGTGTCAATATAGGAAATTCTGCATCGCTTGATAAAGGATGGGTTCCGGATAATACGCCAACGATCGGGAATAATGTTTATATTGGGCCGGGAGCAAAACTATTTGGTAAGATTAAAATTGGTGATAATGTAGCGATCGGAGCAAATGCAGTAGTGAATAAGGATGTATCGGATCATGTTACTGTAGCTGGCATTCCGGCAAAAGTAATTAATACAAAAGGCTCTAATGTGATACATGGGGATTCACGATTCTGACTTTCCGCTGTTTTCAACAGAGGGTTTGCATCTGCTTTGAGAGTGGGAAAAGATCCACAAAAGGAGATAAAGGAGTGCCCAGGTGTCAAAATCAAATATAAAAAAGAATTTTTTCTATCAAATGGTTTACCAAATTCTGATTTTGGTATTGCCCTTTGTCACATCCCCCTATATTGCAAGGGTGATTGGCGCGGAAGGCTTAGGAATTTATTCTTACACAAGCACTATTGCATATTATTTTATATTGTTTTCTATGCTCGGTTTGTCAAATTATGGAAACAGAATAATTGCTAAAGTTAGAGATAACAGAGAAGAGCGAAACCAAGTTTTTTCAAATCTGGCAGGGTTGCATATTATTATTTCAATCCTGGTTTTATTCGTTTATGAATGTTACGTGGTTGTAATTGCAGAAAACCAGTTTTTAGCCATGGTTCAGACGGCATATGTTTTGAGCGGGCTATTTGATATAAGCTGGTTTTATTTTGGAATAGAAGAATTTAAGTTTACGGTAATCCGAAATGTGATTGTTAAGGTCATAACGGTAGCATGTATCTTTGCCTTCGTCCATACAGCAGATAATCTTTGGATTTATTGTTTGATTATGGCGTTCAGTCATTTAATAAGCCAGCTTGTTCTTTGGATACCGCTGAAAAGGCATGTGGATTTGAAAAAACCTTGTTTTCAGGAAATGATGCATCATTTGCGTCCTCTTCTGGTTTTATTCCTGCCAGCAATTGCAGTAAGTTTGTATAAATATATGGATAAGGTTATGATTGGAGCCTTAAGCAGCAAGGCTGAATTAGGCTTTTATGAAAATGCAGAAAAATTAGTTAATATGCCATTATCAATTATAGCTGCATTTGGGACGGTAATGCTGCCCAGAATGTCAAATTTGGCAGCCAATCGCAACTTAAAAGAAGTTTCCAAATATATGAATCTGTCAATGAATTATATAATGTGCATAGCATTTGCAATGGCATTTGGATTGGCTGGCATAGCCGGCAATTTTGCGCCGCTTTTCTGGGGAGAAGCATTTGCAAAATCAGGGGTTATTATCATTGGACTGAGTATTACAATTCCGTTTATATCATTTGCGAATATCATTCGCACAGAGTATCTGATTCCCTTTGAACGGGATAGGGAATATCTTATTTCAGTTATTTGCGGCGCTGCAGTTAACTTTATAATTAATTGTTTTCTGATTCCTTCCATCGGTTCCATCGGCGCAACCATAGGAAGCCATACGGGTCCCGGAACCATCGCGCTTTTCTTTTGGGGAGAGAAGAGGGAGAATTAAGACTCCGGGAATACAGGTTTTGTTGTCCGGCTTTGCTGTGGACAGATTTTATGTTTGTGAGGATTACAGGAGATTCGGAGGATGGCGACGCATACGAAGAATATGACTCAGGGGAGACCCCTCTCGCTGATCGTTACTTTTGCACTGCCGCTGATGGTGGGCAATGTGTTTCAGCAATTATATACCGTGGTGGATACCATGGTGGTGGGAAAGGCGCTGGGGGTGGACGCCCTTGCCGCATTGGGAGCTGCGGACTGGATGAACTGGATGATGCTGGGGGTTATCCAGGGCCTGACTCAGGGCTTCTCCATTCTGATGGCACAGAGATTCGGTGCGGGGCTGAAGGAGGAGCTTCGCACCGTTGTGGGCAATTCTGCGGTGCTTTCGCTGCTGTCCGCGCTGGCGTTGCTGCTTGCGGGGCAGCTTCTGGCCAGGCCTGTGCTGGTGCTCTTACAGACGCCGCCGGAGATTCTGGATGCCGCTCTTCTGTATCTGCGCATAATGTATCTGGGGATTCCCATTGTCATGGCGTACAACCTGCTGGCCTGTATTCTGCGCTCCATGGGAGACAGCCGGACGCCGCTCCAGGCCATGGCGGTGGCCTCTTTTGTGAATATCGGACTGGATCTTCTCTTCGTTCTGGTGTTCCGCCTGGGTATCGGCGGGGCTGCGGCCGCCACTCTGATTGCCCAGCTGGTCTCCGGCCTCTACTGTCTGTATTATATCCGCAAAACGGAGAGCCTTGTGCTGAGCGCTCAGGATTTCCGGTTTCGGAAGGGCCTGCCCCTGCAGCTTCTTCTGCTGGGGACGCCCATGGCCTTTCAGAACGCCATTATTTCCGTAGGGGGCATGATCGTACAGTTTGTGGTAAACGGTTCCGGCGTCATTTTTATCGCAGGCTTTACCGCAACCAACAAGCTCTACGGCGTGCTGGAGGTGGCGGCCACTTCCTATGGCTATTCCATGATTACATATGCGGGGCAGAATCTGGGGGCGGGAAAGACGGACCGCATCCGAAAGGGAATGCGGTCTGCCGTGGCCGTATCGCTGGTCACATCCGTGCTCATTGCAGCGTTTATGCTGTTGGCAGGGCGGCTGATCCTTGGTTGCTTTATCTCGGGCACGCCGGAAGAATATCAGCAGACGTTTGGGATAGCCTATTATTACCTGGCGGTGATGAGTCTCTGCCTGCCGATTCTGTACATTCTTCATGTGACCCGTTCGGCCATCCAGGGCATGGGAAATACCCTTCTTCCCATGGCTTCCGGTATTGCGGAATTCGTGATGCGGGCCGCCACCGCCATTTTTCTGCCCATGGTAATCGGGGAGACAGGAATCTTCTATGCGGAGATTATGGCATGGACAGGGGCTGTTTTGATCCTGGTGATCAGTTATTTTATTGTGATAAGAAAGATCGAAGCAAAATAAAAAGCGGACAGGCCCTCTTTGTGCCTTCCGCTATATGCCGCTTCCAGATCCGCCCGCCGGCGGGCTTTTCTGCAGAATAAAAAAGCAGGATACGGGAGTCGGACCCGCCTCTTCAGCTTGGGAAGCTGACATACTACCGATGTACTAATCCTGCCTGTGAATCAAAATATATTTAATTGCTTTGAACAAAGTCATTATAACATACAATGCGTCCATTTGCCAACTGTTTTTTTCGGAATTTTAAAAATTTTTGGCAAATCTTTGGCAAAAGAGAATTTCATTTACCAAAGGAAAGCCACATGGCGCTACTGTGCCGGGATGCGGGATCTGTGGACCGGCCGCTTTTCGGCTGTATGCTGTGATCAGGATCCATGTGTTCTGGATCGGGACTTCCGCCGCCGTATCCGTTGCCTTCATCGGGACATGCACGGGAATGATCGGAGTATCTTTTGGACTTTACGGAGTTTGGTATCCCAGGATTCCGGGAAGAAATAAAACCAACGGGGGCGTATATTTTCTGACATCGGTGGAAGAATAGAATTAGTGCTTGACATTTCAGCGCGATATGATTATACTGAAAGACGGTTGAACAATCCTGGATAGCTCAATGGAAAGGCGGCGTATGACATGCAGCCGGAAAAGAACGATTCGGAGGAAAGAAAAGCTCGACGGAATTTCGATAATAAATTTACTAATCCTCGATAGCTCAATGGTAGAGCACACGGCTGTTAACCGTGGGGTTGTTGGTTCGAGCCCAACTCGG
>JAAWIS010000081.1 GCA_022796475.1 Lachnospiraceae bacterium
CAAATCACTCTCATAGTGTTTTGCCTCAGGCATACGGCGAATTCGTCCGATTGTCTGAATTTCAAATACTTCGCTCATATTTTCGCGAAGCTTTACAAGAATTTGGGCTCTTGGACAATCCCATCCAGTGGCAACTGCCTGTTTTATGATAACGGCAATAGGGGCAGCATTTGGTTCTTCGATATCTTCCAGATTCTGTTTTTTATTGGAAAGCCACACAGCCAGTGAAAAATTCTCATAAGTTATTCCTTTGCTTTCAAAGTACGCTTCCACCCGATCAAGCAGCGCATCTGACTGATTGGGAATCTGCACAATAATAAGAGGATTTATTTCTGCCTTTCGGTTTTGATATCCAAAACGTAATTCCCGCTGCTTTGCAATGGCTTTATCCAGCAGATATGTAATTTGATCCCCAACACTGATATGCTGTTCAAAGTTTTCGTTAATAATAAGCAGCTTTTTTATCAATCCTTCTGCTATCACATCTTCTTCAGGAATTTCAATGAAAACCGCATTTTTATAATTTTTAGGAGTGGCGGAACAGCGGATTATCTTATCTGAATGAAACAGTCCGATGATGTCGTCAGCCTTAATGGTATCGTTTTGATGAGATTCATCAACAATAATTTTAAAATGGATTCCATTATCAAGGGAATTTTGAATATGTTCGATAAAGTTGGTGCGTTCGCTGTCCTTTAAGGCATGGTTGCCTTTCTTTGTTAATTTTTCCCAATTGATAAAACATGCATCGTTTTCTTCAAAACCGGAAGCCATAATATCAGAAAGTAATTTTGTTTGGCTTCCATGAATATACCGATCCATTTTTTCTTTGCTTTGTTCTTCTAAGCTGCCTTTGCCGGGAGTAAGCCAAATAAATACAGATTTATGATTGCTTTTAAAATATTCATCCATAAAATGAGTGAGAATAATGGTTTTCCCGCTCCCTGTACAGCTTTTAAGGATAATATCTCTGCCTGGCTGTTCCATTGCAGCAGTTAAATCTGCAATCGCTTTTAGCTGAAAATTTGCAAGGGTAAGCTCCATCCTCAGCCCTCCAATTCTTTATAATAATAGTCGGGAATGGTATTAATTGTAATTTTCCTGTCCTTTAAAATCTCTGTCTGCCGTGCATCCATTAAGATATCATGGCCTAAGTATAACTTACGGTATTTGCTGGTTTCATCAAGCTCCATAATAAACAGCTCCAGTTCTTCTTCGGTAAGTACAATGGCAATTTCAGGATTTCCCATAAAATGAATACCATTTTCAAGTTCCGCCAATTCACGAACATGTTTTAGCAGTTCGCTGGCATATTCATAATACAGGCGGTCTGATACAGGTACGTAGTCTATTTTACAATACTTTAGGCTTGCAGCGTAATGATCCTGGTTCATAACCCGCTTAAGGCGCTCATACGTTACATCTCTGCAGATATTGTTTTCATTATTCGTGCATAGGATAAATCGGCGGTTTCCGCCATCTTCTGCATTCAATTTCATGACGGCATGTCCCATAGAGCCGGAACCTGCAAAAAAGTCCAGAATCACGCTGTCATCCTTGGAAGCAATTTGAAGGATACGCTCAAGCAGTCGTATAGGTTTCGGCGTATCAAATGGTATGGTTCCATCGAATATGGATTTCAATTCCTTTTTTGCTTCGTCAGTATGTCCTACTTCATCATACATCCAGTAGTTGGTAGTGATTCGTCCTCCTACAGAATCTGCGTATACTTTTCGACGAATCCCGCCTTTTCCTTTGCTGGTGAAATAAAACCGGGGCCAGGGGCCGTTATCAAAGACTGCCTTGGCTATGGGATAGGATTGTTCAAAGGGTTGTTCCAAAACAATAGCTTTTACATTTTTTCTCACCTCTGAAACAGGCACCCCGCATATTTCTGCTCTTTTTTCATCATCATGCAGGTCTTCAAGTTTGTATTTGCACCAGCCATTCATATATTTTAACATCTGTTCCTGGCTGTACCGCCAATGGGCAGTATGATTGGGATACAGCAGCTTGCCGGTCAATGGATGCTGTATGGCATAAACCATTCCCTGATGGGTTTTTGCATCTGATGCGATAGGTGAACCACTCATCCAGGCACAGCGATCACCGTCGGGATTTTTATAAGAAGCATTCATTTTCGCTGTTCTTGGCAGTTTATTTGGCTGCCAGTATTCTTCCCTGCTGTAAACTAATATGTGTTCCACTTCTAAAGGAATGCCTTTTGAATCATTACGAATTGAATAGGTTCGCTGCCATGAAATATTTGCAACAAAACAATTTTCGCCAAAAATTCCATCGCAGAGAAGCCTTAATCCTGCTTCTTCTTTATCATCAATCGATATAAAAATTGCACCGTCTTTGGAAAGCAGCTTTTTTGCAGTCTGCAGGCGTTCTGACATGAAGGAGAGCCATTTGGAATGAGAAAACAAATCGGTTTTGTCAACAAAAATATCATCATAAATAAAATCTTTATTTCCCGTATTATAAGGCGGATCGATGTAAATAAGATCAATTCTGCTTTTATGTGTTTTCTCTAACAGTTTTAACGCGGCAAGATTATCTCCTTCAATAAGAAAATTCATCTGTCCGCCATGACAGATAAAGCAGTCTTTCTCTTCTTTCAAAACAGGAGTATGGGTATCAAGTATCTCATCAATCTCTTCCCGGTGTTCTTCAAACACAAGACCATATTTTTTAACACACACATCTTTTTCAAGATCCGACAGATAGGTAAGCAAATTTCCCGTGTTTTCATCTTGCGGAGCAGAAGATATAAAGTCACGGATTTTTCCGATTTTTGCAATCAGTTCATCCCTCTTTTGTTTTGATAAATTTGTACTCATTTCTTTTCCTCCGTATTTTGATTGCTGCTGTGCAGTTTTGGAATTTCGTTTCATTATCTGTACACATATTATTATAGCCCCAAGATTCATTGACCGCAATCATAATTAACAAAATCAGGGAAACCGCAGCTAATACGCAGTATAAAGACCTGCCTGAAATGAGTTGTCAAGGACTTTTAACTGTTCACAGAATATTCAAAAATGATATAGCAAAAGCCGGGAACCTGTTCACAAGTTCCCGGCTCTGATTAGGATGTCTATTTACGCATTGTGCCCTGTTTGCAAACTCTTTACTTCATCAAGGGAGAGGCCAACGTATTCTGCAATTTTTTCAAGGGTCAAAATCCTATCAGCTATCATTCATTTCATATCTTTCTGTGTCTGGCAGTCAGTGATAATCAAATAGACACGGATTCCTTTTAAGCTAAAGCGTGTCTGAAAATTTATTCTCATCAAATATGAAGTATCCTTTGGGCAGCTTTTCCTTTTAAGTGTCACCGTTGCTCTGCCCATAATATGCATTTGCCCCATGTTTGCGGAAGAAATGCTTATCCCGAACATGATCTGGAGCCGGAAGTACGTCTGGGTTTAATTGTTCCGTTTTAGCAGCTATCTTAGCCACTTCTTCCAGAACCACTGCATTGTGCACTGCTTCTGCTGCATTTTTTCCCCAGGTAAAGGGACCATGGTTGGTACAAAGCACTCCTGGAGTGTATACTGGGTTAATTCCTCTTGTTTCAAAGGTTTCGATAATCACCTTTCCAGTGTTTTTCTCGTAGGCCTCTTCCACTTCTTCTGGAGTCAGACTTCTGGCGCATGGGATTTCCCCATAAAAATAGTCTGCATGAGTCGTTCCATACAGAGGAATCCCTCTGCCGGCCTGGGCCCAGGCGGTTGCTTCCGGCGAATGGGTATGAACCACTCCTCCAATTTCCGGATACTTTTGATACAATTCCAGATGAGTAGGAGTATCGGAGCTGGGCCTGTATTTGCCCTCTGCCACATTGCCCTCTAAATCTACCACCACCATATCTTCCGGAGTCAGACGCTCATAATCCACGCCGCTTGGTTTTATTACAAAATAACCGCTTTCACGGTCAATTCCGCTGACATTTCCCCAGGTATACGTAATCAGCCCCCGTCTGGGCAGCTCCATATTTGCTTCATACACCTGCTTTTTTAACTCTTCCAGCATTGATTTCATCCTTTCCTTATCCTTATTGCCGTTTCAAGCACTGGATAGCTGCCCGCTCAATAGGCAGGCCTTCATTGTAGCACTGCATAAACTGATCAAATCCCTTCACATCTTCTGGATCCGGATTTTCAGTAATCCCTGTTTCACCGCCAAACACCGTTTCATTTAAGAATTGGGCTAACGATTCATTTTCTTTGCGGTTCTTCATATAAGAAGCCAACAGTGCAATTCCCCAGGCGCCGCCTTCTCCTGCCGTTTCCATAACTGCTACCGGACTGTTAACCGCAGCCGCCATAATGCGCTGGCCCACCACTGGCGTCTTAAACAGGCCGCCATGGCCGTATAGCTTGTCTACCTGTACCTTTTCTTCCTTCAAAAGGATATCAAGACCATTTTTTAAAGCTCCCAGTGCAGTAAAGAGATGAACCCGCATAAAGTTTGCCAAGTTAAACCGGCTTTCTGCTGTCCGCACAAACAAAGGCCTTCCTTCTTCAAAACCGGTTATGCTCTCTCCCGAAAAATAATTATACGCCAAAAGGCCGCCGCAGTCTGGATCTGCCTGAAGAGCTTTCTGGTATAATACGGAAAACAACTGTCCCGGATCTGCCTGAATACCGAAGCTTTCTGCAAATTCCCGGAACAGCCCCACCCATGCATTTAAATCAGAAGTACAGTTATTGCAGTGAACCATGGCAACTGCTTCTCCAGAAGGCGTGGTTACAAGATCAATTTCTTTATGTACATTCTTAAGAGGCTGATCCAGCACAATCATAGCAAAAACCGAAGTTCCGGCAGAAACATTGCCTGTCTTTACGGCAACGCTGTTGGTCGCTACCATTCCAGTTCCTGCATCCCCTTCCGGAGGACACAGAGGAATCCCTGGCTGAAGGGTTTTGCTGCTGTCTAAAAGCCCAGCCCCTTCCTCAGTAAGACATCCTGCCTCTTCTCCTGCATTCAGCACTTTTGGAAGAATGTCCTCCAGTTTCCATGGGAATCCGTTGGGTTCTGTCAGGCTGTTAAACTGCTCAAGCATGTTTGAATGGTAATCGCCTGTACTGCTGTCAATCGGAAACATTCCTGAGGCATCACCAACGCCAAGGACCTTTTTGCCAGTCAGCTTCCAATGGACATATCCTGCCAGTGTAGTAAAGAATGCCACATCTTTTACGTGTTCTTCCTGATTTAAAATTGCCTGGTACAGATGGGCAATGCTCCATCTCTGGGGAATATTAAAATGGAACTCCTCTGTCAGCTTATCTGCCGCCTCTTCTGTCATTGTATTTCTCCAGGTGCGGAATGGGACCAAAAGGCTGCCCTGGGAATCAAAGGCCAGATAACCATGCATCATGGCACTTACGCCGATGGCTCCAACCTGTGTCAGCGGTTCCCCATAACGGCTCTTTACATCTTTTGCCAAATTCTGGTAACAATCCTGAAGGCCCGACCAAACTGCATCCAGGCTGTAAGTCCAGATTCCGTTTTCATACTGGTTTTCCCACTCATGGCTGCCCATAGCCAGCGGCATATGATCTTCCCCAATCAGAACCGCCTTGATTCTGGTAGAACCAAATTCAATCCCAAGAAAGGTTTTTCCGGAAGAAATACGTTCCTGTTTATTCATCTTGTTTCTCCTTTCTGCTGCCCTCTTTCCTAATATGACGGATTTCCAGTCAGAATGGTAACCTGGCATTCCGTCCCGTCCACCATAAGGGTCATTACTGTTTCATCTGCACTGAAAATTTTCTCACTCACATAAGAAAACTTATCAGGCTGCTTCCCCTCCTCCAGCAATTCAATCACTGTCCTGACCCGCGGGCCGTGGAGAGGATTGCACTCGGCAATACAGGTGATTTTATCTTCCAGCACATATCCAAGAGCTTCTTTGTTTACCCCGTCAAAGGAAATTACCATAATTTCCCCTCCGGCAATATCGGATCCAGCCCTTTTTCCTGCTGCCTCAATGGCTTCAATCGCCCCTAAGGCTTCATTATCATTTTCACAGTACACAACATTAATATTGCTGTACTTCTTTAGCAGGGATTCCATCACTTCTTTCCCCTTTGCCTGGGTAAAATCTCCTGTTGCCTCTGCCAGTAAATCCCATCCGTTCGCCCTGGCCGCATCTGCCAGTCCCTTTGTTCTTCCGATCTGGGCGGAAGCTCCAATCGTTCCCTGAATATTTACAATATGAAGGTCAGAGGGATTCAGCCCCTTTGCCAAAGTATACTGGTTCAGCCATTCTGCCGCTTTCTTTCCCTCCAGCTCAAAATCGGATCCGATCCAGCATGTAAATAAGCTGTCATCGGAAACATTTACCATCCGATCTACAATAATAACGGGTATCCCTGCATCCTTTGCTTCCTGAAGAACCGTATCCCACCCGGTTTCCGTAACCGGAGCCAGCACAATATAGTCCACTTCCTGCTGAATAAAGGTGCGGATTGCCATGATTTGATTTGCCTGTTTCTGCTGGCCGTCTTCAAAAATCAACTGGTATCCGTTTTCTGCTGTAAAAGTAGAGCGCATAGATTCTGTATTTGCACTTCTCCAGTCAGATTCAGCTCCAAGCTGGGAAAAACCCACTACAATCAGTTCCTCCCTTTCCTCTGCTGTTTCTTCCTCCTGCTCCGGAAGGGAAGAAGACCTGCACCGGACTGCCATAAGGCAAAGCAGTGCAATTAGTATGATGATAACAGATTTTCGGATCATTGCTCCCCCTCCGGTAATTATAATCGTTTAAATCTTTGCCTGCAAGGCCATTTTTTTACGGGCCATAACAACGCTCTGAATCACTAAGAACAAACAAAGCATAGCAGCAATGGTAATTCCGGTCCACCAGGCCTGGTCAAGGCCTGCTGATGAAACAATATTCTGTATGGTGCTGAGGGAAAGCACGCCAAAAAATGTGCCGATAATATTCCCTACACCGCCTGTCAGCATAGTTCCTCCGATAATGGAAGAAGCGATGGCATTCATCTCCATGCCGCTGGCATGAGATGCAGAGCCGGATCCAACATGCATAAAATAAACAAAACCGCCGATTCCTGCTAAAAGTCCGCAAATCAGATGAGAGAGAAATTTAGTCTTTTTTACATTAATTCCCAGCATCAAAGCACTCTGGCTGTTGCCTCCCACCGCGTAAAATCCACGGCCAAGTTTCGTCCAGCGAAGCACTGCAAACAAAACAATCACAGTCAAAATAGCAACAAGCACACCGATCTCAATATACGCATTTACATAATTCCCTAATTTATTCACTGACCCGAAGCCTGGGACAATAATACGGGTTTCTTTTACTGCTACAAATTCCGGATTAGCCACATTAAACGGGTTGGTATTTACGATGGTAGTCATGCCCCGGGCAAAAAACATTCCGGCCAGGGTAACGATAAAGGGCTGAATTTCCAAATAAGCCACTAAAAATCCCTGTACTGCCCCGAATGCAAGGCCGATAGCCAGGGCAATCACTGCTGCCATAAATACGTTGCCGTTATGGAAATCCAGAAAAACGGCACAGCACATGCTGACTAACGCCGCCACACCGCCTACGGAAATATCGATCCCTCCCGTAATCATTACCAGGCTCATTCCGCAGGATGCGATAATCAAAGCAGCGTTTGCGTTTAAAATATTAAAAAACGTCTGAGGTTTTAAAAACCCTTTTCCCTGAAACAGAATTGCACCAATATACATGGCAAAAAATACAACCACTGTTATCGTAAGAAGCAAATTCGTATCTGTCATATTGGCAATCTTGCTTCCAAGCCCTGCTCCTGAAGGGTTCTTTCCTGCTGACTGTTTGGATTCTGACATATCAGGCCGCCTCCTTTCCCTGCTGTCCCCGGCTTATATTTTTCCAAAGGGCTGAAAGCCATTCCCGTACTACCGGAGTACTTAAAACAACCAGAACAATTACCACTACTGCCTTATAAGCGGAAAGTGCGTCTGACTGCACATTAAACTTATACAGCGTGGTTGTAAGGAACTGGATTACGTAAGCCCCTAAAATCGAAGCTGTCATGTTAAACTTTCCCCCGCTTAAGGCATTGCCTCCCAGTGCCACGGCAAGGATAGCATCCATCTCAATATCTTTGGCAATTACAGAATAATTAATGGAGGATAAGCGGCTTACCTTGATTAGTCCGGCTACTGCAACGCACAAACCAAGCAGCACAAAGGTTAAAAACTTAATAAAGGCAGGGTTTAATCCATTTAATCTGGAAGAGTTTTCATTAATTCCTACTGCCTGAGTATACAGCCCCAAATTGGTAAACCGAAGCAAAAGGGCTGTGACTGCCATACAGGCTGCTGCAATAAAAAATGGCGTGGGAATGGGAATCCCGGGAATGAATCCGCCGAAATATCCAAAAGACGGCTCACTGATAATAGGAAGTTCGTTATTGTTGATCCAGGCGGCAATAGAACGCCCTGCTGTAAATAGTATCAAGGTAGCAACCATGGGCTGGATCCTGAAATACGCCACCAGAACTCCGTTAAATGCCCCAAAAAGCATGGCAACTGCACAGCTTACTAAAAAAGCCACAATGATCGGAGCCTGCAGCGTTTCCGGTCTGGAATTGGTTCCGCAAAGCACCCTGAGCACAACGCTGCCGCTGATGGCAATTGCAGCGCCTACGCTGATATCCTGGCCGCCTGTAGCTGCCGTAACTAACGTCATGCCGATGGCAAGGATGGCAAGCTCGGAACCGTAGTCTAAAATGGTCATCAGATACCCGGAAAGCACCGGATCTCCAGCGCTGTTATAGCCAAAGGTAATCTTATAAAAAGCAGGATCCGTTACCAGATTAAACACAGCAAGAAGCAGCAAAGCTGCAATGGGAATAAATATCTGGCGGCTGAGCAGGCTGGCAAACATCTGGGAAACACCGGTTTTTTTCATCTCTTTGTTTTCCATTATTCTTTTTCACCTCCGGCAATGGTGCTCATAATCTTGCTCTGTGTCAGATCCTGGCCGGAAAGGCCGCCTACCACCTTCCGATCCCGCATAACGATCAGGCGGGAACAGGTGCGCAGCATTTCGTCAGTTTCAGAAGAAATAAAGGTTACGCTCATTCCTTCAGAAGCAAGTTTCAGCACTAATTTCTGAATATCTATTTTCGTTCCAACATCGATTCCGCGGGTTGGCTCATCCAGAATCAGGTATTCCGGATGGGTTAAGAGCCAGCGGGCAAGGATAGCCTTCTGCTGATTCCCGCCAGAAAGAGATTTAATGGGGGTGTCAGCAGAAGCTGTTTTTATCCCTAAAAGCTTAATGTACTCTTCTGCAAACTGGTTTGCCTCTGCCTTTGTAAATGGTTTAAAGAATCCTTTTAACACCTGAAGGGCCAGGATAATATTTTCCCGCACAGACAGATCTCCTACAATGCCGTCCCGTTTCCGATCCTCAGGCAGATATGCGATCCCATGGCGCATGGCATCGATTGGCTTTGTGATCCGGATTGTCTTTCCGTTCTTCTTCATGGTTCCGCCCAGTACCCGGTCTGCACCGAAAATCGCCCGGACACATTCGCTTCGTCCGGAACCAAGCAATCCGGTAAAGCCGTTAACCTCACCTTTGTTAATGTAAAAATCAAATGGTTTGATTCCGGCGTTGCTGACCAGCCCTTCTGCCTCAAATACCGGCGCTTCCCCATCTTTCTTTTCATATACCTGGCTGTCGTCCCGGATATCTGACATGTCATCCAGTTCCTTTCCAAGCATTTTGGAAACTAACTGAACTCTGGGAAGGGTTTCGATTTCATACTCTCCTACCAGCTTCCCATCCCGCAAAACAGTAATCTTGTCGCAGACCTCATAAACCTGATCCAGGAAATGGGTAACAAAAATGATACCTACGCCTCTGGCCTTTAAATCCCGCATCAGTCCAAACAGCTTTTCTACTTCCTGCTCATCTAAGGAGGAAGTAGGTTCATCCAGAATCAGCACCTTGCAATCCATATCCACTGCACGGGCAATGGCAACCATCTGCTGTACTGCAATGGAGCAGCTTGCAAGCTGTTGGGATGCTTTTGCCGGAATATCCAGAGAAATTAAAATCTTGTCTGCATCCTCATTCATTTTCTTCCAGTTTTGACAAATTCCGGCTGTTCTGCCTATGTACATATTCTCCGCAACGGAAAGATTCGGGCAAAGGGTAATCTCCTGATAAACTGTACTGATCCCCAGCTTTTGAGCATCCTGGGGAGAACGGATCACTGCCGCTTTCTCCATTCCCTTTAAAAAGATCTGCCCCTCGTCTTTTCCATAAACCCCTGTCAGCACCTTGATTAACGTGGACTTTCCGGCTCCGTTTTCTCCCATCAGCGCATGAATTTCCCCTTCACAAAGCGTAAAATCCACACCCTGCAAAGCCCGGACACCCGGGAAGCTTTTATGGATATTCCTCATTTCCAATATGGCGTTTTCTCTCACCAGCGCATTCACCCCTTACATTTATTTTTTAGAAAACAAGCGCAGGGCAGGCATATGAATTTCATGTACGCCGCACTGCGCTTATCAACAGTTCGAAGTCAGTTAAATGGACATTCGATTAGATACCATATTTGTCAACATCTTCCTGAGTAATCTCAGACGCGTCAAACCCTTTTTCTTCCATAATTACGACTTTTTCAGCAACAGTTCCGCCGCCTTCAATGGTCTTAATAATTTCATGAATATAAGAAGCCTGGAAGGGGTTGCACTGTCCGTCATAGTTCCAGTTCTGATTTAACAGTTCTTCTAACGCCCACTTGTTGCAGTCAAAGCCCATAATTATTACGTCTTTTCCAACTCCATGGGAAATATTTGCTTTGTCAAGAGCCGCTACTGCGCCCTTTGCCATATCATCGTTTTCTGCGTAAATTACGTTAAAGGACTCGCCAGAATCAATAACAGACTGAACGATCTGCTGTGCTTTTTCTGCATTCCACTCTGCTGTCTGCTGGGTTACCAGGGTCCATCCGTCGGATGCAACTGCTTCATCTAAAGCGCCGGTACGGCCTTTTTGTGCTGCAGAACCCATAACGCCCTGAAGGTGGATAATGTTATAAGAATCCAGTCCCTGGCCCTTTAACCAGTCAACTGCCGTCTGGCCTTCTTTTGCCATATCAGAAACGATGGAAGCCTCATAAAGGCTTTCGTCTGCATCGATTGTACGGTCAAATAAGATAACCCGGATTCCTGCATCCTGGGCATCCTTTAACACGGAATCCCATCCTGCAGTATCAGCGGCAGAAATCAGAAGATAGTCCACATCATCCTGGATAAATTTCTGAGCAGCCGTAATCTGCTCGTCATTTTTCAGGCTGTAAGCGAAGGATGCTTCATATCCGTTTTCTTCTGTAAACATTTCCTTCATATCTTTATCATTGGCTGTACGGTATCCGGATTCATTCGGATCGTTGTTAATGATACCTACTTTTACTAATTCTCCTGAACTTTCAGCAGGAGCAGCCGCTTCCTCAGCCTTTTCGGTTTCTTTCGCTTCTTCAGCCGCTTCCGCCTTTGTGGTTTCCTGAGCTGCTTCTGTGGTTGGCGCGGCTGTGGTTTCCGGAGTGCCGGAACCGGAACATGCCGTTAAACCGGTTACCATGGCTGCTGCCATCATTGCTGCTAAAAATTGTTTTTTCATGTGTTGTCCTCCCTTAATATAAACTTCAAGTGTCGCCTTTTGGCTTAATTTCTGCTTAAGGCAACTATTCTTGATGCCTGTATTTTACCTCTGGCTGTCCTATAAATCCATTCAGATACATCTTGTAATGGTTTATTTTTTTATTCTGTTTTTAAACAAGTTAGTTTTTCTATTAAGAAAGTTGATTTTTTTATTATTTTCCCCATAACCTTCATATTCTACTCTTCACATGGCAGCATAATGCTTACAACCGTTCCCTTTTCATAGGTGCTTTTTATAAAAATTCCATAGTCTTCCCCAAAATTCAGCCGAATCCGTTCGTTTACATTATACAAACCGTAAATATCTTTTTCTGTAGGCGCCTGATACCGGATGCCGTCCTGAACCTGTATCAGCCTTTCTTTTCGGATCCCAATGCCGTTATCCTCAACTTTAAGGACAAAACAGCCCTCTTCCTGTTCTGCATAAATCCAAATCCTTCCGGGGCCGCGCTTATTTTTAATGCCATGATACAAGGCGTTTTCTACAATGGGCTGAATGGTAATCTTTGGAATCCGGTACTGGTAAAACTCCTCCGGCACACGAATTTCATACTGTAAAATATCCTGATACCGTACCTGCTGAATCTCTAAATAGCTTCTTACATGTAAAAGTTCCTCTTTTATGGAAATAATATCCTTTCCCTGGTTTAAAGACGCCCGAAAAAACTCTGAAAGGCTTCCTACCATGTGAACCACCTGCTTTTTCTCCCCAGCCTCTGCAAGCCATATAATGGCATCTAAGGTATTATAGAGGAAATGGGGATTAATCTGGGCCTGGAGAAGAGCAAATTCTGCTTTTCGAAGCCGGATCTGCTCCTTCGTTACCTGATCCAGCAATTGATTGATCTTATCAATCATAGTATTTAAAGAATCACTTAAAATGCTTACCTCTGCACCGCTTCTCACCTCAGAACGAACCGACAGATTCCCTTTTGCCACCTGATCTGTTACTTCGCTAAGCTTCCGGATAGGCTGGGTAATGCTGAAAGGGATATAATAAGAAAGCGCCAGAACCAAAAGGAAAATCACTGCAAAAGCAATAATGGCAAACTGCAGCATTTCCATGAAAAATTGCTGGTATTCCACATGGGAACGCTGAATATCCCGGATTTCATAATGGATATACTGAGAAACCGATTCCCGTAAAAGGGAAGTTACAATCTGAATATCGTTTTCCCAGATCTCGATATTTTCTTCATATTTATTCCCTTTTCTTAAATTTTCCTTGATTCGTTCCTGGTAATTTCCCAGATTGGTCAGGTACTTCTTTACGCTGTTTAGCCGCTGGCTGTTTTCCTTTGAATCGGTGTAAGCTTCCAGGCTTGTTACGATCCGGTTGGCTTCACTCAGCATATCCTCCAGTTTCGACTCTTCTGCCGACTTATTGCCTACAATCAGAAGATACGTTTCGTAGTCAAAATCTTTTTTAAAGTCCAGGCTGAATTCACTCGCGATAACGGTTGAATTTATCATATCTTCATATCTTCTGTTAACGGCAAGCAAATTGTAAACGCAGAATCCTAAAAGCAAAGCCATAGGAATCAGCAGGATTAAATAGGAGTACCGGATTTTTGTAGCAAAGGTAGAATGATTATAAATCTGCTTCAATCTCTCCTTCATTACTCATCTTCCTCCCCGGGTTTTCCGCTTCGGTACTGGGTTGGCGTCATTCCCTGAGTTTTTTTAAACAGATAAGAAAAATAGTGGGGATCCTTATAGCCCACTTCCAGGCCGATTGTGCTGCTGCGTTTCCCGGTACAGCGAAGAAGTTCCTTGGCCTTATTCATCCGGTAATCTGTAAGATATTTACTGAATGTCTGACCGGTCTGCTGGCTGAATATCATGCTTAAATGATTGGGAGAAAAGTTTACGTAAGCTGCCACCATATTTAAAGATAATTCTTCATCTGCATAGTTCTTTTCTATGTACTCCATTACCTGATCTGCAATATCACCATACCGGTTGCTGGCCGCTTTCTCCCTTAAATCCAGAGCCTTTTTAATCATCCGCACCACATAATTTCTGGCATTTTCCTCATTTTGCAGAGTTTCCGAACAGGAATCAATGGATTCAATCTCATCTTTTTGAAACTGCATTCCTTCCACAAAGTCTGCTACATTGAAATAAATATCAATAATAATATACTGTCTGAACAGCTTCGACTTCATGGCTCCGTTTAGGTCTTTAAAAAATTCCTCTACAAAATAAATAACCTCTTCCCCGTCGCCGAATTTTAAGAATTCCCGAATTTTTCCCCGGTCAATCTGTTTCGGATTGATATTGCTGAGATCAAAGGATTCCTTTTCCTCATAACTTTTCTGTACTTTCATTTTATCGCTGCTTAATATCAGACTTTCTTCCATCAGATAGCGATGAGCAAAGGCATGGCTTGCACATTCAAAGGAAAGGGGAATTTCCCGTAAGCGGTTTACCGGCTTTCCCACTCCGCCGAAATAGCGGATCTGTTTGTAGCCTGCCAGCACACCTTTCAGCCGTTCAAAATAATCCGCCTGGATCTGTTCCAACTGTTCCATGGAATCTGCTTTAAATAAAAGAGCCTGTCCTTCCAAATTCCGGTCAAACATAATGAAAGAGGGACTGCTGTCCAATTCCTTTAACCTCTGTTCAATCTCTACAATGCTGTCAGAATATTCATTATGGGCATGTTTCTGGGACTGGATTTTCAGCAGCACAATATTATACCAGATAGCAGAAAGATCCAGATCCAGCCGGTTAGCAATATCCAGTAATTCTTCCATGGATTTCGTTCCGGTAACCAGATATTGAAATAAATTTTTCCGGTATGTGAGGAAGTTTTCTTCCATTTCTTTTTTATATTTCTCCCGGATCTCCCACTCTTTTCTCTTTTCCCTGATTCTGGCAGCAATGGCATCCACTTCTTTCAACAGCTCTTCCCCATTAATGGGCTTGGAAAGGTACTGTGCAATGCCGATCTTAATTCCTTCTTTGGCATATTCGAATTCTTCATACCCGGTCAATATAATAATTTCAATCCAGGGAAGCTCTTTTTTAATCAGACGGCTTAAGGTCAGACCATCCATAAAAGGCATCCGGATATCGGTAATTACAATGTCCGGCTTTAATTTCTGAATCATAGGAAACGCCAGCTCCCCGTCACCGGCCTCCCCACAGAACTCATATCCGTGTGATTTCCAGTCAATATTGCGCTTGATCCCTTCCCGCACTACAAATTCATCTTCCACTAAAAATACCTTTAACATAGCTGATCCTGCCTTTGCTGGTTTGTACCGTTTGCTGTTGTTCGATTGACAGACACATTCTAGTGTACCACAAATTGGAAGCAGAATCAAATCAACCTTCTGCGCGGATAAAAAATGCCAGGTATCAGCAACCGTAAGCCACAGAACCGTTCTGTGTCACTTTTCTTAGATATATAGATATGGGTTAAACCAGATAGGGATAAAAATAGATATGTATCAATCAAAAAAACGCGGATAGTAAACGCAGGATTAAATTTTGATAAAAATGCTTCAACGACTTTCCACAAATAAGATTTTGTGCTAAAACTCCCTTTTCGGAAAAGCGTTCCTATTGGGTATATTTTGATGAATAGTTATCCACTTTTAAGACATTTTACTCGCAAATTCAGGAAAAAAAGAATGCACCTTTGGATGATTGATTCATCCGCTGGCGCTTTCTTATCTTACCGTATCATACCTTTACTCTGCATTTTTCGTATATAAACGATTTAGTTCAAAATACAATGGCTTCAGTACCGCATTTATAACCAGAGCGTAAAACAAGGGAAGCAGCGCTACCGATATATCCCCACATAAGGCAGAAAACTCGGGATCTAGCATATGACGGCGCATAAGATTCACCGTGCTGATTGTAAAACCGATGCTTCCCCAAATTAAACTGGATCTGCATACCAGTTTAAGTGCGTCCGCACCGTCCCTTATCATTTCTGCTGTGCAATGGTTTCTATTAATTAAATAGACAAATGCCTTTAGAAAGCCCCGCCAATACCCTGTGCACAGCAGCGTCAAAAGGCAGGGAATCAGGATAAATTCCATGCTGATGGAATCCACAAAATACGAAGCTCTGCTGCCAATTCCATATTTGACTATAAATAATACTCCTAAAATTAGGACTACAAGCTTTACAAGTAAATTCGAACTTTTTTGAGCGTTATTTGCTTTTTGCTGCAATTCCACAAGATTTTCTTCCGCTCTTTTTTGATAATTTTCCATAGCAATCCTTTCTCCGCTGAGCAGTTCATTTGCGCTGATACCAAGTATTTTACATAAGTCCAGCATAATGGCGGCATCCGGAATGCTTTTTCCCGTTTCCCTTAATTAAAGATATTGTTGGGTAAAAAAGAAAGGTCAGTCGATTTTGCCGATGAAGCGGTAGTAGATTTCTACTTCCTGCTCACGGCTTCCGTCCTCGCCCTTGACAGCTTCGT
>JAAWIS010000082.1 GCA_022796475.1 Lachnospiraceae bacterium
AATTCCTCCATTCTACAAATACTACTTCCAGAAACGGAGAGTACAGTAAAATGGAGGAATTTTTATTATGAAAGCTACAGGTATAGTGAGAAGAATCGATGATTTAGGAAGAATTGTAGTTCCCAAAGAAATTCGCCGTACATTGCGCCTGCGTGAAGGGACTCCTTTGGAGATCTTTACTGACAGGGAAGGCGAGATTATATTAAAAAAATATTCTCCCATGGTGGAGTTAACCGCTTTTTCCGGCCAGTATGCAGAAGCTATGGCTCAGTCCACTGGGCTGATGGTGTGCATCACAGATCGGGATCAAGTAATTGCCGTAGCCGGAGGGCCGAAAAAAGATTTGCTGCAAAAAAATATCAGCCGGCAGTTGGAACAGTTGATTAATGAACGGCAGTCTGTATGTGCAGGCAAAGATGATAAAAATTTTATTCCGCTGGTGACAGAAGAGCTGGAAGGAATTACAGCTCAAGTGGTGACAGCGATTCTTTGTGAAGGAGATGCCATTGGGGCCGTTGCAATTTTAAGCAGAGAGCCAAGAGCCAGGTTTGGGGATATGGAAATGAAGCTGGCTTCCACTGCAGCCGGGTTTTTAGGACGGCAGATGGAGGGGTAGATAAGCCTAAGACAGGCAGCTTCACGATACGAAAACGTTCAGGTTGTCTGCTAAACTGTAGATCCTGAAAGGAAAACCCCCCTGCTGATAAAATGAAAGTATGATCAGCAGGGGGGTTATATATGCTTAAAACAAAATATAATGACGATATCTTTTACGGACTGCCAGCCGCTAATTCATCCAAAGCGGCAAACCGATACCCCATTTCCTCCCATTTTGTCAGCAATTCATCCAGAATCTGGCCGTTTGTTTTGGATGTGCTGTGGAGCAGGACGATAGCGCCGGGATGGATCCGGCCAAGGAGTTTTTGAAAGGCCTCTTCTTTGGTAGGCTGTTTATCTTCGTACCAGTCCACATAGGCCAGGCTCCAGAAAAAGGTATGATAGCCCATTTCCTTTGCCATTGTTAAATTTGCCTCGCTGTATTTCCCCTGAGGAGGCCGATAGTACTTTTTCATGGTCTGCCCCGTGGTCTGCTGGTACAGCGCTTCCAGATCAGACAGCTCTTTTTGGAAGGCCTCTTTCGTAGATAGTTTCGACATATCCGGATGATGGTAGGTGTGGTTTCCCACCGTATGGCCTTCTTCAACCATCCGCTTTACCAGATCCGGGCTGGTTTCCAGATAATTTCCGACTAAAAAAAATGTGGCCGGAGCATTGTGCTTTTTTAATGCGTCTAAAATAGAGGCAGTATTGCCATTTTCATAACCTGCATCAAAGGTAAGATAGAGAACTTTATCCTCTGTGTCCAGGGCATAATGGGCATTAAACTGGGCCAGATAATCCATGGAAGCATTTGCTACAGGCGGTTTCCCTTCCTGCTGGAAGCTTAAGCCCCAGTTGCCTTCATTAGAGGCAGACAAAATTCCCTGATTACTGGAAGCATTTTGGCTTCCGGTATTTTTTTTGCTTTCCGTTTTTCCTTCTGTTTTAACAGGATCGGTGCCGTAGGAAGCGTTTTTACCAGACCAGGAGGTTACAGCATAAGCTGCAAGTGTGCCGAATAAAAAAGAGAAGATAAATAACTGGGCAGCGGCAATCGCTTTTTTTAGCCGTCTTTTATGTTGGATGTAATGAGAAACTTGTTTGGACAGATGGGTGAATTTGTGAAAAAAAGGGAAAAGGCGCATAAGGGGATATCCTGCAATCATAAGCTTTGTTTATTATACTGCAGGCTGGAAAAAATTATGCCATAAGGGGATTTTAGGAAGGAATTAGCTTTTAAAATGGAACTGTATATTATATAATGGTATCAGAATTACAGGATCCGGTTTCTGGAAACAGGGAGGTGGCAGCAGCTATGCGGATTTTGTCCATTTATATTAAAAACTTTAAATCGATCCGCTCTATGGAGATTGAAGGGATCGAACAAGCATTGATCCTGGTAGGGAAAAATAATACAGGAAAAACTTCTGTGGTAGATGCCGTGCGCGCTGCTTTTGGCCTGTATCCGGTATCAGAAACGGATTTTAATGAAAAAAGACAGAAAATTGAAATCGGCATCCGTCTTCAGATTACAGAAGAGGATTTACATCAGCTTCATCAGCTTGGCAAAGTCAGTATGTATAAGCGTTATGAGGTGTGGAAAAAGGATTTCTGCAGTAAACTGCCTTCATTTCAAGATGGTGTGTTATCCTTTGACTGTGTGATTAATTGGAAGAAAGCGGTTCGCTACCGGGACGGATATAAAAAGGATAACCCCTGGATTTTGCAGGTGCTGCCCAAAGTATACCATATTGATACCAACCGGAGGCTGTCCCAGTTCCAGGAGGATCTGCTGATGTTCCGGGAAGATGCACAGCTAGAACAGCTTCGGGAAAATAGCTGTATGTTTGATCCGGCAAAACACTGCAACAAATGTTTTCAGTGTATCGGCCTGATTGATCAGAAGACGCCGGAACAGATGAATATTTTTGAAACGGTAAGGCTTTTGGAATATAAGATGTATCAGCTAAATCTTAGGGATTTTGAGGAAAAATTAAACCGGAATTATCGGAAAAACGGAGGCTATGAACGAATCCGCTTTGCCATGAACTGCAATCAGAAAAATATGTTCCAGATAAAGGCAGAATTTATCAGAGGAAGGGGGGAAGGGCAAAAGGGGCTGGAAACATGCTGGCCAATTGAACAGCTTAGCAATGGTATGAGGAGCCTCTACATGCTGTCTATGCTGGAAACCTATACCGATGAAAAGGCCAGGCTCCCAAGTATTATTATTGTGGAAGATCCGGAAATTTTCCTTCATCCTCAGCTTCAGAAGGCATCCAGTGAGATTTTATACCACCTGTCTAAAAAGAATCAGGTGATTTTTACCACCCATTCACCAAATCTTTTATCAAATTTTACCAGCAGGCAGATCCGCCAGATTGTGCTGGATTCCGATTATTATTCGGTAGTAAATGAAAAGGCGGATATTGATGTGATATTGGATAACCTGGGATATGGGGCAAATGATTTTATGAATACAAATTTTGTATTTATTGTAGAGGGGAAGCAGGATAAAAGCAGGCTGCCTTTGCTTTTAGAGAAATACTATTCCGAAATTTACGATGAAACGGGCCGGCTACAGCGGATTTCGATTATCACTACAAATAGTTGTACCAATATAAAAACTTATGCCAATTTGAAATATATGAACCAGGTATATATAAGAGATCAGTTTCTTATGATCCGAGATGGCGACGGACTGGATCCGGAAGAATTAGCAGGCCAGCTTTGCCGTTATTATGAGGCGCGCAATGAAGAAGACGTTGATAAACTGCCTCGGATCACCAGAAGGAATGTATTAATTTTAAAGTATTATTCCTTTGAAAATTACTTTTTAAATCCGCAAATTATGGCCCGGCTTGGAATTGTGGAAAGTGAAGAAGCATTTTACCAGATCCTGCTGGAAAAATGGAAGGAATATCTTTACCGTTTAAAAAGCGGAAGGAAATTACGTCAGGTAATCGGATGCGGCCTGGAATCGCCGGAAGATGTGCAGCGCCATATGGAGGAAATACGGATTTACTTAAGAGGGCATAACTTATACGATATTTTTTACGGACCATATAAAAAGCAGGAAACAAAACTGCTGAAGCGCTATATTGAGCTGGCTCCCAGGGACGACTTTAAAGATATTTTAGATGCAGTAGATGAATTTGCTTATTTTGACAGCCGGAAGGCTGAAAAAGACAGAAGCGAATCTTGACAATCTTTGTGCTTAGAGAGAAAATTTAGAAAAGGATCAAAATAAAACATTTAAGGAGAACTGTAAAATGAATGTTGGAGAACGGGGAAAAAGGTTTTTTATTACAATCACGCTGTTAATGATGTTCGTTTTGTCTATCGGAACCATAGCATTAGCTACCGTTTCGGAAAGCCGGACATCGTCATACAGTTTGCTGATTGAGAAAAAGCTTCCTGAGGGCAGCCCGGCCGAGGCATATGAAAAAGAATACCGGTTTTTGATCAAAGGAACTAATGGGACATCACCTATAAAGGAAGAAGTCATTATTAAAGGAGAAGGGGAAAAGAGGCTGGAGCTTGGCCCAAACGCTGCAATTTCGATTATCGAGATACAGAATAAAGATGATATGGATAAGATTATAGCAGCGGACGGAACGGAATATGCACTGCAGGATATATCGTTTACCAGTGCCATGAAGGTGCCGGAACGGGAAACCACACTAAGTCTGAGCAAAGATGAAGGCTATATAACGGTTGAAAAGCCAATGGCGGAAGACGCTCCGGACAATACGTATACATACCGGGTTACAGCAACAAAAGCCGGCAGTCCTGATAATGTAATCTACCAGGAGGATATAGATGTGAAAATGGGGGAAAGCCAGACGTTAACAGGCTTGCCCAGAGGCGCATATAAGGTAGAAGAGCTTAAGGTATTCGGCTTCCAGGTTAAGGCAGATGACCCTGGCATTCAGGTTCCGGCAGGGGAAGTAGGCAATGTAACAGTAAATGGAAACAATGGGACTCTGGAGATCACAGCAAACGGGACTCCCGGTGACGGAAAAAAGCATTGCTATGATGTATCTGGCCCGTGGAATTGGACTCCGCGTAATGAACGGTTTGAAATCGAATCCGGGGGGGTATATAGGCTGGATCATCTGCCGGCAGGCCAGTATACGGTGAGGGAACTTACGTATGAGGGCAGTATCGCTTACGGCATTGAGTATTATACGACTGCCAGTTCAACGCAAAAAATATATAGTAATATAGGATATTTTACAAAATACAATCCTTTAAATGATGGAGTAACCATAAAAGAGGGTGACATGATTCAGATAAAGCCTGGAAAGCCGACAGCAAAAGAAGGGGCAACGATGGCAAGCAACTATTTGCTTCAGGTTAGGGGAACCTGGCTTGAAAGCGGAGAATATACGAAACGAGAATTTAAGAATCTTAAAGTTACCTCTAGTTATGCTCTTAATTATTTTTTAGTTCCAGGTCAATTTGAAATAGGTATGGCGTCAAAATATAATATCGGTACGCTTCCGTTTACATACGTTGTCGGCAGGCCCAAAAAGCTTGACTACCAAACAGGCGGTAAGAAATCAATTACGATTGGCATCAATCAGAGCACACTAACCATCAAAAAGCCGGCAGATGACGCAATGGGGGCAGACCAGGTTGAATACAGCTATACCATAACAGGGCCCAATGATTATAATCAGGTGGTTAAGCTGCATACAGGAGAAAGCGAAACATTGAAATTGAAGTCTGGCAGCTATACCATTGTGCAAGGGATAGAATTGCTTCCCAACGTAGGCTTTTCCATGCAGGTGAAGGAGGACGGAGGCGTATCGTCCGATGGCAGTGCAGCAAAACAAAGCCTTAATATTAAGATTAATGGAGATAATGGCAAGATTACAGTTTCGAAACCAGAGGGTGACAGCGGAGAACGGCTTTACTATTACAGGCTTACAGGTCCGGGGCTTGGAAGTGAGGGAGTGGAATTTGCATTAAAGCCAGGGGAAAACCATACGTTGGAAAATCTGGCAAAGGGCGAATATATGATTACAACCGTTGCAAACCAGGCTACCGGATATAACCTGGATTTCAGCGATAGCTGTACCGTTGCAGTGCTGAAGGGCGCTAATGATTTCAGCGCAAAGGTAACGATTACCAATACGTATGCTCCAGTACCGGAAATCGAGGGTTCTTACAGGGTAGTCCATGAATATTACCGGGAAGAAGAGGACGGCAGCAATACATTAGAAGGCACAAGCGAAATTCAGTTTGTGGGCGGCAGGGAAATTAATCCGGATGAAACCTATGACTCCCATAATGTTACGCAGGTATATGCATACGAAGGCCATATATACAGATATATAGAAGCAGTTTACGGCGATATGAAGCATGTGGAGGGTAATGGGAACGAGGATGATGTAATTACTGAAGAGATTTCAAGGATTGCATCCCCAAGTTCAGCCAGGGGTGCAGGATTTGCCGCTTTAACCGGAACCGGGAAGAAAGGGAATGTAAGGAGGAAGGTAAGCACAGCGAATATCATAAGCACGGCCAGTCCGTCAGATGCATCAGAGGAAACGAAATCAGCAGCCCCAAAGCTGGCTACAAAAACAGAAGCTGTAAAAATTGGAACAGCACAAAAAGGCTCCTATGTGGGTAAAATTGACAGAACCGGAGAATATAAGGTAGATGAAGCGAAGGATCATGTGATTGCCACAGAAGACGGCTCTCAGATCATTATCTTGCGCTATGTACGCAGTCCAAAACCAGAACCAATTGGTTCCTATAAGGTGGTTCACATGTATTACCTGCGGAACAAAAATGGCGATTTCTTTGAGGGGAGAAGCGGGATTACAACACTGGACGGCCTGCCTCTGGATGACAGCAGGAAGTATACAGCAGACCAGGTTGATAGGATTTATACGTGTGAAGCAAATCAAATCGTATATCGTTATGACAGTTTTGCTTATGGCCGTGTAAATGGGGCGGTTGAGGACGATGAGCCTACTACAGCCATGCCCGATGCCAGTTTGTTTTCCTCGGATTCTGTTATGAAGCATGTGAATGCCACAAAGGAAGGCAATCAGATTATTATTATCCGCTATGTACGGGTAGAAGGGGAAGAAACCGATCCCGATCCGGAAGAACCAGAGGATCCGGAAGAACCAGAAGAACCAGAGGATTCAAAAGAACCGGAGGATCCAAAAGAACCAGAGGATCCAAAAGAGCCAGAGGATCCAAAAGAACCGGAGAAACCGGAAGCTACTACAGCGCCGGATCCAGGTCCAGGTTCCGGAGGATCCGGCTCCAAGCCTCGCCCGGATCCGGATCCCACCCAGGCTTCTGTCCCGGAATCCGTACCTGCATCAGAACCAACTGCTGAATCTGCGCCAGATCAGGAAACTGGTTATCCGGAAGAGCTGCCAGATCCAAACAGCCCGGACAGCCCGGACAGGATTACCATAATGGAAAACGGTGTGCCAAGGAGCTATATTAAGGTATGGGATCCGGAAACTGGAAGTTATGTATATCTGCCAGAGGATGAGGTTCCCTTGGCTGTGGGGGAACAGATGCTTCCAAAAACCGGAGATAGTGGAAGTGGTTTCCTTTGGTTAGCTTTGGCAGCAAGCTTGCTGGGAGGCCTGCTGGTACTGGTACAAAAGAGAAAGGATGAATCTCAATAAAAGAATCAAGCGATTTGTGGAATCAATATGCAGGGGCAAAGCTTTCTGGCATTAACTCCGCAAATCGTTTTGCCTTACAAGACTGGGTTCTGATTTGGATTCTTAAGTTTTTGCAGAGTGTGTAACAAATCCTTTCGGCGGTGAAACGAAAATTAAAACTTGACAATTCCTTTGTTTCAGGAGAAAATTTAAGATAGCAGACAGAGAACGTATTGGAAAAGCAAACATTACAATCAGGAGGGATCAGAGTATGAAAAAGAAACTGCACAAAAAAGTAAACAAGATAATAAGCCTTTGCGCGGCTATCGTTTTTGTTCAGGGAAATATGGCGTATGCTGCACAGGTACTGCCAGAAAATGCCGGAACATCTTTCAGTCAGGCTGTGGATAGTCCTGTTTTTGATTGCGTCCAGGCATTGGGATGGACTGGTGATCAGCAGGGAAACTGGTATTATTTTGATGAATCTGCAGGCCGCAGAGTAATCGGCTGGTATCAGGATCCGGCAACAGGATATTGGTATTATTTTAACCCGTCTGACGGGAAGATGGCTACAGGATGGCAGTCCATAAACGGAAAGGAGTATTTTTTTCAGCCAGTGTGGGATCCGGCGGCCTATCCCTTTGCAACGGAACAGGAGAGGAACCGGTATCTTATGAACAGTAAATTTCCCTATGGAGCCATGTATGGGAATACAATGGCTTTGGATGGATCGATTGTAGATGCAAATGGGGCTAAGATGGATGAGGGCGGCAGGACTGCCAGCCAAACAGCCTGGCAGTTTACAGATACTTCCTTTGCAGGGCTTTACTGCTTAAATTACTATTATGGATATAACGGAAAGGATTATGTACGCTATGAAGGAGCGGATCCCCGGTACCGGAATGATGCAACTGCCCGCTATGAGCTGGAAAACATATATTACAATGAACCATTTATAAGGATAAAAAGTGTAGAGGACGGATATATAACAGGATACCATTATGACGGCTCCACAGGCGCCAGCATTGAATTCGGCGGCGAGTTCCGGTCACTGGTGGATGAAAACGGGACAGCCCGTTATTACGCAGAAAATGCAGGGGATGGCATTACGCTTGAAGTTGTGCTGCAGTTACAGTATCAGGGAGAGGATCGGAAGATCTATGTGCAGGCTATTGTACATAGGGATAAGGATTTTAATGAGGTGGCAAGCGAGTGGCTGAAAATGGAAGTGGGGGCAGGCAGCGGCTCAACGATATATAATAGTTTCGATTATATCAAATGCTGGGAATAAAGGGAAATATGATCCGCTGAAAGGACAGGCACATAGGTGATTGGAGGAAGCATGGAGAATCAGGAATCCAGGGGAAATGAAGATATTGGAGAGCGGATCCGCAGTGCAGTTGCGGATGCCTTTTATTCCATGGAATTTGGAACGCTGAACCAAACAATCCGCAGCACCGTGAATGCAGCCTTAGACGAGGCCAAAAAGCAGGCGGAAAACTGTAAAAGCAGCCTGGAAGAATCCGATTGGCTGAGAAAGGACCGGAAAAAAGACCTGGAGGGAATGGAACATTCCGGCCTGTTCACCCCAGTTCCTTTGAATATTAGAGTGAATTGGAAAGGAAAGGTATCGGGTATCCTGTTTGCTGTATTTGGAGGCATTGGTAGCAGTGTGTTCGGATTTTTAACAGCCGCTTCCGCTGTTACTATGCTGGTTTCCAGTTGGAACCCTTTTGGATGGTGGATCACTGGCCTTTCCGGAATGGTTCTGGCCAGTTTTCTGGTAATGCTTGGACTTGGAATCCGGAACAATGGAAGAATCGGGAGGCTGAAGGCATATTTAAAAGAACTAAACCGTCAGGGAAAGCCTTACTGCCAGTTGGACCAGCTTGGAAAAAGTGCGGCTAAAAGCCTGGCTTATGTCCGGAAGGATATGAAGAAAATGCTGGAGTTGGGGATGCTTCCAGATGCCAGGATGGATGATCAGGGAACCTGCCTGATGCTGGATGAAGAAACCTACCGTCAGTACCGTATGGCCCAGGATGCCTTAAAGGAACGGCAGCGAAAGGAAAAGCTGCTTCAGAAGCAAAAAAGATGGGAGAAGGGGATCTGGAAATTCCTGAAGACTCCAGATGCAGACAGCCAGGAAAGTCAGGTACAAAAGGAAGAGAAGGAAAAAGAGGATATCCAGGAAGGCCAGGAAAAAGAAAGAGAAGGAGGAAGGGAATTAAACCAGCCCCTTGTAAGTGAAGCCATAGCCCGGGGCAGACAGTATATGAATCAGTTAGATAAGATTCGGGAGGCCATGAAAGGGCAGACAGGGGAAGAATCCTTTATGAGTGAGAAGCTTCTCAGACTGGATACTGTTTTGGAGCGGATGTTTGCGGCATTGGAAAAATATCCCCAACAGTTGGATGAAATGGAACGGTTTATGGAATACTATTTGCCGACGACAGTAAAGCTGGCATCGGCTTATCAGGAGTTTGCCCAGGTGGAATTTCCGGGAGAAAATGTGAAAAATGCGAAAGAAGAAATCCGACAGACCATGGATACTATAAATGGCGCATTTGAAAAACTTCTGGACGACCTTTACCAGGATGTTGCTTTTGATGTGCTGACAGACGCATCTGTGCTCCAGTCTATGCTGGCAAGAGAAGGACTGACAGAGTCCGATTTTGCTTGATGGAAGGATGTAGATTGAAACCTTTGTTGCAGAGTAAGGATAAGAGAAAAGAGAGATAAGATATGGAACAAAAATCAGATTTGCCAGTGATGGACTTTCAAACGGAACAGGAACCGGAATTAACCTTTGCCCCCTTTTCTGATGAAGAGAAAAAGAATATAGAAATTACCGGGAATGAGCCGGCAGAAAGACAGAAGCCGGAAGAGGTGCCGGAGGTAGTCTTAAGCCCAAAAGAACAGAAAATGGTAGATGAATTTGCGGCAAAGATTGATCTGAATAATTCCAATATGGTGCTGCAGTACGGCGCAGGAGCCCAGAAAAAGATTGCTGATTTTTCAGAAAACGCCTTAGGGCATATTAAGACCAAGGATCTGGGGGAAATCGGCCAGATGCTGTCTGAGGTGGTTGGCGAGCTGAAAACCATGGAAGTGGAGGAAGAAGAAAAGGGATTCCTCGGTATTTTTCGGAAAAATGGGAAACGTCTGTCTGATATAAAAGGAAAGTATGAGAAAGCAGAGAACCATATTAATAAAGTCTGCAAAGTGCTGGAAAGCCATCAAATTCGGCTTTTAAAGGACGTGGCTACCATGGATCGGATGTACCAGATTAATCTTACGTACTTAAAAGAACTTTCCATGTATATATTAGCCGGAAAGAAGAAGCTGAAAGAAACAATGGAGGATCAGCTTCCTGAGGCGGTTGCAAAAGCAAATGCAAGCGGCCTTCCGGAAGATACCCAGGCAGCTAACGATCTGGCAGGGCTGTGCAGCCGCTTTGAAAAAAAGATTCATGATTTAGAGCTTACAAGAATGGTTTCACTGCAGATGGCGCCGCAGATCCGCCTGATCCAAAATAATGATGCCATGATGTCTGAAAAAATTCAGTCTACTTTAGTAAACACCATCCCCCTGTGGAAAACACAAATGGTTTTGGCAGTGGGCTTAAGCCATTCTGCAAAAGCGGCCAGAGTACAGAAACAGGTATCGGATACCACCAATGGACTTTTAAAGAAGAATGCTCAAATGCTGAAAACAGCAACGATTGAAACAGCAAAGGAATCAGAGCGTGGGATCGTGGATATGGAAACCTTAAAGCAGACGAACCAGCAATTAATTTCCACCCTGGATGAAGTTATGAAGATTCAGGAGGAAGGAAGGGCGAAGCGCCGCAGCGCTGAGCAGGAGCTGAGGCAGATTGAAGATGATTTAAGGCAGAAGCTTTTGGCAATGAGTTCAGGGAGCGGGAAAAGGGCAGAATAGTTTAAGTGGATAAGTATGAAATTTTAAAAAAGTATTTTGGATATGATACCTTCCGGAATGCACAGGAAACTTTAATCGATCATATTTTGGAAGGAAATGATGCAGTAGGCATTATGCCTACCGGCGCCGGGAAATCCTTATGTTACCAGATACCGGCATTATTAATGGATGGAATTACACTGGTGATTTCCCCTTTGATTTCATTGATGAAAGATCAGGTGGGAAGTTTGAATCAGGCTGGGATACACGCTGCTTTTTTAAATAGTTCGCTGACTGCAAATCAGTATTATAAAGCCCTTAACTTTGCAAAACAAGGGCGTTATCCTATTATATATGTAGCGCCGGAGCGGTTAGTTACGGATGAATTTCTGGACTTTGCCTTAAACAGTAAGATTGCCATGGTAGCAGTAGACGAGGCTCACTGTATCTCCCAATGGGGGCAGGATTTTAGGCCAAGCTATCTGAAAATAGCGGAATTTATCGGGAAACTGCATAAGCGGCCTGTAGTAAGCGGGTTTACGGCTACCGCCACCAAAGCGGTTCGGGATGATATTATCGACATTTTGCAGTTGCAGAATCCCATGGTAATGACCACAGGTTTTGACCGGAGCAATTTATATTTTGGGGTGGTATCAGGAAAGGATCGATATGGCGCAGTCAGAAATTATTTGGAAACTCACCAAGGAAACAGCGGTATTATATACTGTTTAACACGCAGGCAAGTGGAAGAAATATGTGAGCGTTTCATAAAAGACGGATTTTTGGCAACAAGATATCATGCCGGTTTAAGCGATGAAGAAAGAAGGAAAAATCAGGACGACTTTATTTATGACAGAGTGCCCCTGATGATATGTACATCTGCATTTGGCATGGGAATCGACAAGTCGAATGTACGTTTTGTTTTACATTTTGGAATGCCCAAGAATATAGAATCTTATTACCAGGAGGCCGGCCGTGCAGGGCGTGACGGGGAGCCGGCGGAGTGCATCTTGTATTACAGCAGCAAAGATGTGATTACCAACCAACTATTTATTGAACATAGCCAGGATAACGGGGAACTGGATGCTGCAACGAAAGCGATTATGAAAGAGCGGGATCAGGACCGGCTGAGGAAAATGACCTTCTATTGTTTTACCAATGATTGCTTAAGGGACTACATATTAAAATATTTTGGAGAATATGG
Source organism: Lachnospiraceae bacterium (assembly GCA_022796475.1). Classification (GTDB taxonomy): domain Bacteria; phylum Bacillota; class Clostridia; order Lachnospirales; family Lachnospiraceae; genus Caccovicinus. The sequence goes on from JAAWIS010000082.1 coordinate 12,370, forward strand.
GAGCAATTACTGTGGGAATTGTTCCAACTGTTTCACCCAATTTGAACAAACAGACGTAACAGAGATAGCAAAAGCACTTCTTGGATGTGTGGAAAGCAGCAGGCAGCGGTATGGAACCACAGTAATTATTGATACGGTACATGGGGCAAATACAGCAAAGATTAAAAATTACAGGATGGATGAAAATCCGTATTACAGCACATTGAATCAAGTTCCAGGATACCGAATCCGGCAGGTACTAAACTACCTGCAGATAGAAGGGTATTTGTTTGTTACAGAGGATGACTATGGGATTGTAAAACTAACTGAAAAATCCGGGCATATTCTGGAAGAAGGCAAAGGGATCGTTATGAAATTAGCAAAAGAATCTTCCAGACAGACAGGAAACAGCCGGGATCAGGGCAGGAAGAACAAAAAAGGTTCTTTCCAGAAGGATGCCTTTACCAAAAAAGAAGAAAGTTTGTTTGAAAAATTACGGGCCCTTAGGCTGGAAATTGCAAGAGAGGAGAAGGTGCCTCCCTATATTGTGTTTTCTGATAAAACCTTGACCCATATGTGTCTGGTAAAGCCAAAAACAAAGGAAGAAATGATGACAGTATCCGGTGTAGGCCAGTTTAAATTTGAGAAGTACGGACAGAGATTTTTAATCTGCATCAGCAATCATGCACAGTAATGCAGAATGCACACAAGAGGAGCCAGGCCTGATAAAGGTAACTGGAAAAACCGGGTTGGTGGTATGAAGAATAAGAGAAAGAAGCCCCAAACACAAGGGTTACTCAATATAGAACGGAGATCAGAATAATCTCCGGAACCTGTATTGTGTAGAGCCTACAGCTTGGGACTTCTTTTCTTTTTCAGAATGCAGGGTTTGGCGGCGTGCAGTGTTACTGATTCCAGGAAACGCCGGACTGTCCTGCTATTTTTTCGATCAAATCCAAAAGGCGGGGCAGATCAATCGGCTTTGCAAGATGGGCGTTCATTCCGCATTCCATAGATTTTCGCTTATCTTGTTCAAATGCATTGGCAGACAGGGCGATAATAGGAATTTTTGCCAGTTCTGGGTTAGGAAGTGAGCGGATCGCCAAAGTTGCTTGATGGCCATCCATAACCGGCATCTGAATATCCATAAGGATCAGAGAATATTCGCCTGGCTGTGACTGTTCTATTTTTTGTACCGCAATACTGCCGTCCGGGGCTGAATCCACGATAAATCCGGAATCTTCTAACAGTTCCGTTTCAATTTCCAGGTTAATTTCATTGTCTTCAACAATCAGGATTTTTGGCTGGGACGGAAAACCAAAAAAGAAGGTTTCTGTTTCGTCCGGCTCACTATCTTCTGGATTATGCAGCCGGATTCCTAACGTAAATGTAAAGCTGCTGCCTTTCCCGATGGTACTGCTTATTTCTATGCTTCCGCCTAATATTTCTGCAATATTGTTGGCAATGGTAAGGCCAAGGCCGGTTCCCTGCACACCGCTTAAAGTGGTATTTTTCTGCCGTTCAAAAGGTTCGAAAATATGCTCCAGAAAGTCTTTGCTGATTCCGATTCCGGTATCGGATATAATAAATTGGAAGGTACTGTAATCTTTGGTGGCCATTACCTTTTCAATCACAGATACCGTTACTTGTCCGCCAGGCTCCGTGTATTTGACTGCATTATTTACAAGCTGGGACAGTATATGACATAGTTTTGGACGGTCACAGAAAACATCTGAATGCTTAAGCTGGGAGGTATCCAGGGTAAAGGTAAGGTTTTTGGCAGCAGCAGGAAGAAGGGCAGCGTTCTGGACTTCGCAAAGAAGATCAATAAGACTGCATTCTTTTTCTTCGATGCTGATATTTCCGGCATCAATCTGGGAAAATTCTAATACATCGTTAATCAGGCGAAGCAGATGGCCGGAGGCAGTTTCCGTTTTTTCTAAATACTCCAAAAGTTTGTCTTGGTTATGGATATATTTTTTGGCAAGAGCAGTATATCCGATAATCGCATTCATAGGAGTACGGATATCATGGGACATATTGGCTAAAAAAGCATCTTTGGCAAGAATTGCGGATTTTGCCTGATTTAAGGCTTGCTCCAGCAATTGATTTTGTTCCATTTCATGCCGGATTTCATGATCCACGCTTCGGTATCCGAGGACAACCCGTGAAACATGATTTTCATCTTTCGCCCTTACGATCCGAAGCTGCAGGTATTCCGCCGTGTGATCGCCGATAATGCGGTAATTTACATAAAAACTCTTTTTTTGCGACAATTGTTCCCGAATGTAATCGGCAGAGGTTGCCTGACGCACCAGGGGCTGATCGGATGGCGCAACCCAAGTTTCGATATATTCCGAATGGAATTCAGAAAAGGTTTGGGCAAAGGATTCATTTACAAACTGTTCATTAATTCGCGTACTGACCCGGTAAGGATAGAGAAGGTCCGTATCCAAATCCCCATAGAAAATCGATTCATAATCGATGCTGAGGCCTTCAATTAACTCCAGACGCTGAAGCAATGTATCATTTGTTGCATTTAGCTTCTGGCTGTACTGCTGGATTTGATCCTGAAGCATCTGCTCACTCTGCTTTTTTTCATTTAGTATAGCGGCTTTTTCTTTTAGATTCCGCAGCCGCTTTTCCGTAGCATCTCCTACAAAGACATAGAAAAAATCGCCGTAATCCGGGCTGCTGACAAAGTGTCCGTAGTCCTCAACCCAACGGATTTCTCCGCCCTTTTGGATAATACGGTATTCCACATAATCCAAATCATACTGGCTGTGGGCTATTTGCTCTTGTATACTTTTCTCTACTGCAGCCAGGTCGTCTGGATGTACGATACCCTGAAAGGAATTCCCGGTTAATTCCTGAAATTCTTCCAAGGTATTACAGTTAAAAAGGCGAATTAAAGCCTGATTAGCATATAAAAGCTGTTCTTTATCATCTGCATGATAGATGAAAAAACCACCAGGCATCTTATCAAAAAGTCTTTTGGTGGGGGCAGCAAGCTGGTGAGCCGAGTCTTGGGACAACAAATATTTTATTAAGTCGGAGTCAAAATCTATTGGATTATTCAATTTTCTTGCCTCTCATATTTCATTAATGATACATTGACAGTTTTAACCATTTTGATAGTTTGCTGTGACTATTTATCGTATTTCTTTATTATTATACTGAGAATTTGGTTAATTGACAACAAGAAATATTGCCGGCATGGCAGAAATTTATAAAAAGTTAAAAGAAAACAGGTTGATTTTGTGGTAAAATACAGATAGAATAAAATTGTTCCTGCTGTTCGGAAAATAAAAAAATCCTTGAAATCCAAGGATTTAATAAAGCGGGTGATGGGAATCGAACCCACGTATCTAGCTTGGAAGGCTAGTGTTCTACCATTGAACTACACCCGCAAAACTTATAGAACTGTATTTTTCAATACAATGCCCAGAACCGGAATCGAACCAGTGACACGAGGATTTTCAGTCCTCTGCTCTACCAACTGAGCTATCTGGGCATT
>JAAWIS010000083.1 GCA_022796475.1 Lachnospiraceae bacterium
CGAAGGCGTAGCGGTTGCTACGTCGAGGCTTGGGGAGTAACGCTGTCAGGAAAATAGGCAAGGAAGTTTGCCTATCTATGAGCCAGACAGAACACTAGTATCAGCTACTTTTTTATATGATTTTGTTCGATTCATTTGTAGTGATAAGAGAATTTTGTTATAATTATGATATGCTTAAAGTTTTTAATTTCAGCAGACAAAGGTATTTGAAACAGATGTAATTATATGTGTAACAAAATGATTGGAGTGTAAAAATGGAAAACCAATTGAAACATAATTGGACGATTCGAACATATGAATCATCTGATTGTAACTATCTGGCAGAATTATTTTATCAAACGATTCATTCTGTAAATGCAAAGGACTATACAAAAGAGCAATTAGATGTATGGGCAGACGGCATTGTAAATTTGGCGGAATGGGATCGGCTTTTTTCTGAACATGATACAGTAGTTGCCATGGAAAACGCTGAAAATGGCAAGATAGTTGGTTTTGGCGATATCGATAAAACCGGATATCTTGACAAGCTTTATGTCCACAAAGACTATCAAAACCAAGGAATCGCCTCTGCTATTTGTAACATACTGGAACAAGCTGCTTTTTCAGATAAAATTACGGTACACGCTTCTATTACGACAAAATCATTTTTTCTTTCCAGGGGATACCAAATCATAAAAAAACAGCAAGTTCTCAGACATGGGATTTCTTTGACGAATTACGTTATGGAAAAAGTGGTACAATAACCTTTCAAATATGAAACACACAACTGAAAGAAATTGATGCTGCTGGTGAAAGCCAGAAAAAAACAGCTTTTTTAATTGCAGATGATGAATAAAAGAAAAAAGAAGCCAGTTATGACATAATTTTGACCGGTTGTTACATGATTTGAAATTTTGTCCCTTCTTTGCCGATCTATTATATAACAGGATGTGACGGCAACAGAAATGAAAAGCACAGGCAAGAAAGAAGATGGTAGTATGATATCAATTGCGGTTTGCGATAATGAACTGCTGGAACGTTTAAAGATATCGGCAAAGATTCGGACTATTATGGAAGAACTGCAGGTATCCTGTAGTATTGAGCAGTTTAGCAGCGGAAAAGAACTGCTGATTTTTCTGGAACGATTCGACCTTATTTTCCTGGATATCCTTATGGATGAAATGGATGGTATGGAAACAGCCAGGCGCTGCCGGGAATTAGGCTTTGATAAAACGCTGATTTTTCTGTCTTCCAGCCGCAAGTACGTGTTTGACGCCTATGATGTAGGGGCATTTCATTACCTGGTAAAACCAGCAGAAGATGAAAAACTAAAGACGGTTTTAAAACGGGCAGTAAAGAAAGAGCAATTTACATCCAATGATTACATCGTGATAAGCCGAGAGCGGCAAAAAAGAAAACTTTTTTTGGACGCTGTCCGGTATTTTGAAATCAAAGGCAGACAGATTGATATCCATGAAGAAAATGGAATTTTTACTTATTATGAACAGATCGGAAATTTGGAGAAACAACTGAATGGGAAGGGATTTTTCCGATGCCATAAAAGCTATCTGCTGAATTTAAAACATGTAGATGGTTACAGCAGGCAAGAGGCAATTCTTGACAATGGAGAGAGGATCATCATCGCCAAACGCAGATATGAAGAATTCTGCCAGACAATCCTTGCTTACATGAGAAAGAACGGAGGAATTTTATGAATGGGGTATCAGGAAATGAGGATGGTTTGCCAATATTAATCCATAACCTAATGTATATTTGGTGCGCCTCACGTTTTTTAAGAATACAGTTACAGGGAAAACTTTGGGAAGAAATGGTCTTTGCAGGACTTCTCTTTTGTAATTATGAAGCAATTGCCATCTTATTAACCAGAACTAATATTCCTTATATCGTTTATGCTACATACGCCTATGTGGTGCTGATTCTCCTAACGATAGCAGTATTTAAAGGAGAAAATGAGAAAAAACTTCTGGCAGCAGTTATCTGGACCGTTATGTTTAAGCTGTTCTGGAATTTCAGCGAGTCATTTCTTTCCTTTCTGTGGCTGGTTCTAAGCCGCATTATAACAGGCCAGGCAGTTTCTGTCATAGGGATATGGGATCAGAAATTCCTTTTGGCTATAACTTGTGTATCAAGTATCATCGCATTTCATCTGCTGTCAAAACCATTTCGTCTGATCTTGGCTGATAAAAGGAAAAGCTGGTATCTTTCTGTAACCCTTCCTCTTTCCTTCCTTGTTTTCATAATTGATTTGGCTAACTGGGCTGCCACCAACGGCATTATGGTTCATGACTGGGGCAAATTTGGGCTGTTTGAGAACCAGCTTTTCAGCCATGGAGCTATGTGCATATTTACTTTACTTGCTATGATGGCATCCGGGCTGCTTGTGTTTGGAATGAATCGGATTGACCAGGAGGACAGAGCAAAAGAGCAGTATCATTCCCAAGTAATGTATTACCAGATGATGGAAGAGCAGTACGGTCAGATGGAGCGTCTAAGACATGACATGAAAAATCATATGATTGTTCTGGAAAACTTGATACAAAACCGGCAATGGGAAAAAGCTGACAGGTATCGGACTGAGATGGCAAAAGCGGGAGGTATGATGACAGCAGATGATGTTACCGGAAGCTTGATAATCGATGCGCTTCTTTATCATAAAAGAAAGCAAGCGGATGATTGGGGAATCCATTGGCAGTGTGACGCGAAATTGCCTGGAAATTGTCCCATAAAGGAAATCGATCTGTGTATCATTTTAGGAAATATCCTGGACAATGCTCTGGAAGCCTGTCAAATACTGCTGAAAAAAAGTGATGTAAAAAAGATAGTTAATGAATTATTTATTTATGTGCGTATTGGTACGATAAAGAAATGTCTTTTCCTTGAAGTACAAAACAGCACAGTTCAGACAGAAGGATCAAAAATCAACAAAAGCAGAAAAGAAAATCCAAATGGACATGGAATAGGGATTAGAAATATAAAGGCTGCCGCTGCTAATTATAACGGGGCTGTACAGATAGAATCAGAAAATAGCGTTTTTACAATATCCGTTTTACTGCCATTTTATGAGGAGAAGCAGCCCTGCTGAATTATCCTGTCAAGAATGTTTTCTCCAATTTTTTGCCAGGAAGCCCGCATATATCATCAAAGAAACCACATATGACATGGCGCTAAAACTCTTTTCCAATATGCCGAAATCTTAAGCAGGAGCATTAGTACTATGCCCTATAAAAATTCAGAGGACAGATTCAAGTAAAGGAGGATTATCATGAATGTTATGAATGCAAAAACAATGGAAGGTTTGGCAGGAGCCAGTACCAGTATCAGTATGATTTCGACTCCAATGAACATAGCAAAAGAGGCGGAACGCAAAGGAGATCTGGACAAGATGCAGCGTGCTCTGGGATATGCATCTGGTCTGACAGAACAGGCTGAAGAATACAGCAAAAAAACAAAGGAAGGAATGAAGTTGGATGCTGAGAAGGCAGATGAACAGGAAAAACTTCAGCAAAAAGAGCTGATTGAAGCCAGACGTGAAGAACAAAACCAGCAGGAACAAAAGATAGAATCCCAAAGGCAAAAAGAACCTGATTTTGATTCTGCCAAGATTAGTGAAGAAGGTAAAAAGCAAATAGAACAATCATCTTCCTTAACCTCCTTCGTTTCAGCAGATATTCTGCAAAATGCAGTTTATGATAAGCTTGGGGAAACTGAAGGTCCGTCCCAGGAAGCAGGAGAAAACATAGATATAAGCATATAGAAGAATATTGGAATGAACGGTTTAGATATAGAAGAAACATTGGTAACTTTGGTAATGTATATTCAATAAAGAAAGAATGGAAAGTATAAAAGTAGAGCATTACTTAAAATCTGCCTGCATACTTTCCTTTTTTATGTTATAATGTTAAAGGCAAAGGCATTTTTAGCCTAATATTTTAAGTATACATAAAAAAATTATGAAAACTAAAAGAAAGGAAGTCATATGGAATTATTACACTATTTTCAAAGCATTATAGATCAAAATCAATGCGCAGTTGTTATCTGTAATTTGCAGCACCAGATTATTTATATGAATCCGGCTGCTGTGGAGCGTTACAAAAATCAGGGCGGGGCTGCACTCTTGGGAAAGAGTCTGATGCTCTGTCACAATGCAGACTCTCAAAAACGCATTGAAACGGTTATTGCTTGGTTTCAAGAAAGCAGAGAACACAATATTGTTTACACATTTTACAACGAAAAAGAAAATAAGGATGTCTACATGGTAGCTCTCCGCAGCCAGGATGGGGCTTTAATCGGATACTATGAAAAGCATGAATACCGTAACCGGGAAAATGGGAAATTTTATGATTTTTCATAAGATGCCAATTACTTAATATTATTGTGTTTAGCAGAAGAAAATGAGGTAGAATTATGGTACTTTCTTTGCAAGGCTGCATGGCAGCAGGAAAAACAACTGCTGTAAGAGATCTGCAGCAATATGCCCCTTATGTGCATATTAGTTATGAAAACAATACGGATGTAATTGATGAAATAAAACACCGCCATTTAAATAAAAATAATTATCACGATTATCTGGAAATTCAAAAGCTGTGGCTGAATAAAGAAGTGGCGCGTTATAATAAGGCAAAAGATTTTTCCTGCAGTATTATGGATTATGGAGCAGAGGAAATCGAATTTTATACGCTGAATTATCCGAAATCCATAGGACAGCACTGGGAAGTTGAAACTCCATTGCAGCATGAACTTAAAGCTGTAAGAAATTGTATGCCTGTAAGGATATTGTTTTTAGATGCGTCAGAACATGTGCTGACAGAACGTAAAGAATCGGATAAAACCCGTTCCAGAACTTTTTTTGAACATTATTTGAAACATATGCTGCCTCTTAAAAAGAAGTGGTTTCTTGGAAAACAATATGTAGATTTTTTGCAGGTTGACAGCCTGAATGCTGATGAAGTAGGCAGAAAAGTAAAAGAGTGGGTGGATCTTTGTATCGAACGATATGCAGACAATTAAAAAAGAGTCCGGCAAGCCAGTCCTCACGCCGGAGCACGTCTGCGTCAGCAGACATTTTCTTTATGAAAGTGCGCATATCCCCCAGAGTTTTTTTCTTTATAGGAACTTTATAGGAACTTTATAGAGCGCAATTTCCTATAAAGTTCCTATAAAGTTCCTATAAAGAAAAAAGGGTCAAAATACCTTTTGACCCTAACATTATGTGATGATTACCTGCGAAGCTGGAATTTTTGTACAGATTCTTTCAGTTCCTGAGCCTGACTGTGGAGCTCCTGGGCGGAGGCAGCAGACTTTTCAGCAGTGGATGCATTGGTCTGTACAACATCGGAAATCTGCTCCATGCCTTCTGTTAACTGACGCAGCATTTCAGCCTGCTGTAAAGCGGATTCAGCAATCCGTTCAATCAGAACCGTGGACTGCTGTGCGCCAGTCACTCCTGTAGCAAGACTTTGGGTGGTATCATTTGACAGTGCTGTTCCATGCTCTACCAGACGTAGGGAGGATTCGATCAGCTTGGTGATATCTTGTGCAGCCACAGAACTTTTGGTAGCCAGACTCTGCACTTCATCGGCAACCACAGCAAATCCCTTTCCGGCAGATCCGGCACGTGCAGCTTCTACAGCAGCATTTAACGCCAGGATATTTGTCTGGAAGGAGATGTCCTCAATAATCTTAATGATGCCGCTGATTTGCCGGGAGGACTGTGAAATATCCTCCATGGCCTGGGTTAAGTCCCTCATTTTCTGATTGCAGGCAGTTAGCTGCGATGCAGCATCGGTGGAAGATTTTCTTGCATTTTTAGCATCTTCTGAGGTAAGATTAACCTGACTGGACAATGACTGAATACTGGAGGACAGCTCTTCAACTGCAGCAGCCTGTTCAACTGCCCCATGAGAAAGCACCTGGGCATCGTTAGCCATTTTTTCTGCTTCTTCTGAAACTTCAGAAGCCGTTTGATTAATTTTGGAAAGCGCTGCATTTAATGCATCTAAAATCTGGCTCATTGCCTTCTGAATTGGCAGAAATTCCCCTCTATAGTTCAGATCAATGGATAAATCCATCTTTCCGTCAGCCATCATTGCAAGTTTGGAATCAATATCTTGAATGTATTTTTTCAGCTCCCGCTTTGTTTCATGGATGGATTCAACCAGCATACCGATTTCTGAAGTATCGGATTCCAGGAAAAAGTTAGCGGAAAGATTTCCTTGAGAAATTTCACTCATCTGATCTTTTACTGCAATAACAGGATTTAATATCCGTTTTTTGGTAACCATGTTAATCAGAAGCTGAAGAACTGCAACAAGGAATAACGATATGACAATTAACACCTGGATAACCGTTGAGCGAAGGGATAAGGAATTCACCTCTGCTTTGGTCCGCATATCCAAAGCGGATAAAAACTGTTCCTTTAAGGAATTAATCTCTGCAATAGAAGTGTTATAGTCGGTTCCGTAAACGTAGTCAAGGGCCTCTGCCATCTGTCCGCCCTGTACATTTTTCATTGCCTGCTCTTCCAAGGGAACTAAGTTGTTTGAAATCGAAGACATCTGATCGATCATGCTCTGCTCGCTGGAGGTAATGCCGATTTCCTGCATGGCAGCAACACCGATGTCCCGATTTTTCAGATTATTGATCTCATTCCAGTAATTATCATAATGCTCCTGATTTCCTGTAGAAGCGTATGCCCGCACTTCATTGGTAAGGTAGGCAGAACCATTCATAAAGCGGTTGGCATTATAAGTTAAGTTAAATCTGTCTTCATTCGCTATATTAAGCTTACGGTTGACACTGCTGGAAATAAACAGAAGAACAACCATGAAAATCAGTGCCAGAATGGAAATTCCATTTAAAATTAGGATCAGTTTGGATTGGTTCATTGCTCGTTTCATTACGTTTGCTCCTTCTTCACTATGGACACGTTTGTAATTATTTGTGGTTTTACAACAATATAAAAAACCATCTTTAGCAATTTTACCATAATGTGATAGCAAATTCAATAATTTTCAGGGTCGTTTTTGTATCCGCCCTCAGAGAGCAATAAAAATTTAAAGCGATATACTTGTTTAGGAGAAGATTATGTGTGGCAGATATTATGTAAACAATGAAACAGCAAGGGAAATTGAAAAAGTACTGCAATATGTAGATGAGAAGCTAAAGCAGCAATCTATGATAAATGTTAAAAAAATTGCTGCAAAGGATATTCATCCTACAGAACAGGCCCCGGTTCTGGCTGGGAAAAGCGGGAGTGTGTACTGTGGATGGCAAAGGTGGGGATTTCCAGGATTTCAGGGAAAACAGGTGATTTTTAATGCCAGAAGTGAATCTGCCATGCAAAAAGCTTTATTCCGTGACAGTATCTGCCACAGCCGTATTGTCCTTCCTGCCGCCTGGTTTTATGAGTGGAATTTAAAAAAGGAGAAAAATACATTCTATAGGCAGGATGCATCTGCTTTGTTTATGGCAGGATGCTGCAGGCAATACGAAGACGGGGCACATTTTGTGATCCTTACTACCAGAGCAAATGCCTCAATGGAGCCGGTGCATGACCGCATGCCTTTGATTCTTGAACAAAATGAGATTGTTCCATGGATTTTAAACGACCAACGGGCAGCAGGCATCCTCCATAAAACGCCCTGCCTGCTGAAACGAAAATCGGAATATGAGCAGCTTAGCCTGTTTTAGTTTTCATAGTTCCTACTTGTTTCCCAGTCCCTAAATCAGCCTCTTAACCAGAGCTTACCATCTTTTCGCCATATGGTATCATTTACCACTTGAATTTCAGAACGTATGTTTGATAAAATGGCATTACAGGAGGTGAACATACGTTTGAACAAAATTATTTTCCACATTGATGTAAATTCAGCCTTCCTTTCCTGGGAAGCTGTTTACCGTTTGGCCCATAAAGGAGGGGCAGAAGATTTAAGAGAGATAGCTTCTGCTGTAGGGGGCGATATGGCTCTGCGCCATGGAATTATATTGGCAAAATCCATTCCGGCGAAAAAGTATGGGATTAAAACAGGGGAAGCCATTTGGGAAGCGAAGCAGAAATGCCAAAAGCTGATTCTGGTTCCTCCCAATTACGAACTGTATGAGAAATGTTCGGCAGCATTTATGGAGATTCTCTGTGACTATTCAGATGTTGTAGAGCCATACAGTATCGACGAAGCGTTTCTGGATATGAGTGCAAGCTGCCATTTGTTCGGCTCTCCGGAGAAAGCAGCCATGCAGATTAAGGACCGTATCCTGAAAACACTGGGATTTACTGTAAATATAGGAATTTCCAACAATAAACTGCTGGCAAAGATGGCCTCCGATTTTCAAAAGCCAAACCAGGTTCACACGCTGTATCCGGAAGAAATTCAAGAAAAGATGTGGCCGCTTCCGATTAGCGATTTATTTTTTGTGGGACGGGCCACTGCCAGGAAATTGCTTTCTATGGGAATCCGAACCATAGGCGAATTAGCAGCGTCAGATCCAGTATGGATAAAACGTATTTTAAAAACACAGGGGCAGGTAATCTGGGGATTTGCCAACGGAATTGACGGTTCCCCGGTATTCGCACAGCCTGAGGCAAATAAGGGATATGGAAACAGTACTACAACGCCTTTTGATGTAACAGACCATAAGACAGCAGATAAGGTTCTGCTTGCTCTCTGTGAAACATTATCCAATCGTCTGCGGTCAGACCATGTGCAGGCAGGAGTAGTTTCCGTAAGTATCCGATATACCGATTTTTCTTACATTTCCCATCAAAGAGTATTATATAATCCCACCAACTTAACATTAGAAATCTACAAAGTCGTTTGCCGATTATTCCGGGAAGTGTGGAATGGCAGGCCTGTCCGTCATTTGGGTGTTCATACGTCCAAGATACACCCGGAAGAATTATGGAGGCAGCGGGATTTTTTTGATGAGATTGATTATGAGAAACTTTTCAGATTGGACCAAACAATAGACAGCATAAAAAGCTGTTTTGGACCAGATTCTGTAATGCGCGCCGTATTTTTAGGTCAGCCAAACACGGACTAAACAGGGAGGTGGAAATGATGGCATTTGGAATCGGTACAAATTCTCAGAAGCCAACAGGAAACAGTATCCGTGGAATACAAAAGAAAATTGCCTGTGAATGCTGGTTCACCAGCACCGGTAAAATAACGCCTTTGATGTTGAAAGTAGAGGATGAGGATGGCCTGATTCAGACAATTCGGCAGATCAAGGTTCACTCTCAGGAAACAAAACTATATGCCGGAATTCCCTCAGTTGAATATGACTGTACATTGTTTATGGAGAATCGGAAAATACGAGGATGGCTTATTTATTATCAGACCGAAAACAGATGGATCTTAAACTTTCGATAAATTTTTTCTATTTTTATCCGTGATGAATTTTTATCTGTCATAAACACTGTGATAAAAATAAGCGTAGCAGCCATAAAAACTGCTGCGCTTTAAAAGTCTTACTTTTTTTGGAAACACTTCATAATGAGCGTGGTCATTTTTCTGGCTTTATAGGAAATTGCGTCCTATAAAGCAAAAACCCTCCGGGGGATGCGCACTTCGCACCTGAGGAAACTGTTTGCTGATGCAGCGCGCTCCGGCGCGAGAGTCCGGCAAGCCGGACTCTTTTTTATAATCCCCTTTTTAAATAGGGGATTACCAGGTTGGAAGCATGAGCATAAAGAGTATCATACCAAAGCTGACCAGTGGCAGCGTTGGCAGCATCAAAAGGCAGTGTTCCTCTGGTCTGCAATAGTTCCTCACAGATAAGAGCCATGATCCTTCCTTTCAGGCCGGTTTCCCCGCCACGGTTAAATTGGCCGAAGCAATATGAAAGCGTATATTGCCCATACTTGATAAGCTCCCGGTATTCGGTATTGTTTTGGCCAGATATCGACTGGGGGTCAAAGGAACTGCCTGGATCTAAACACAGGGCATCCAAAAGCCGGCTGATCACAGCATCCGTATCCAGCCCAGTGTTTTGTACCGCCTGACTGTAGCAGCTCTGCTGCTGCCGGATAATAAATTTCTGACTGTCAATTCCGTCTTGCACAAGATACTCCGGAAATTTATCCTGAATATCTGACACAAAATAGCTGCCGTCCCGGGGTTCCCAGTATTCCTTCAGAATATACTGATCTTGTTTTACTTCAAATGTCAGCGCTGTCGGGATATGATGGCCGCCTGCCGCCTCCAAACCGTTTTCTGAAACCAGATACCGCTGATAAAATACCCATCCATAGCATACTACGGTACTGGCTGTGCTGCTTTCAGGCAAAGCTTCTGTTATCATTTCCAGCATGGCAAAATCACAGCAGGCAATGTCAAATATGGGTGAATACGAATTTTTATTTTTTTGTATAATGGCATCATGGATTGCTAACTCCAAAGCTGACAGAGGCGTTCCTTTCCCATTCGCCTCTTTATCCTCCTTAATATCTTCCATAACCGGGCTGGTTTCGCTATTTGTTTCTTTGTTTGCTGATGCATCAGTTTCAATAGCCGCAGGTGAATCCAGATCCTTTCCAAGACCGGATAATTCATACAAATCCCATGGAACATAATTGACAGCTAACTGCTCTTTAGGAGAAAGCCTGTTATATTGTTCCAGCCATTTTATGGTATCTTCTGACAAATCTTCTTTGCTGTACCATTGATCCTGATACCAAATCATACTTCCGTCGCCGCTTCGATATTCGAAAACAGACCAAGTACCATTGATATTGATTTCAATTGTGCCATTATCTCCATATTGGTAGCCATAGCCAGAACCGAAATTAGACTCATTATTGGCCTGCGGTATTTTAGAACCATCAACCGAGGAAGTGATTTCACCGTCAAAACCTGTTTTTCGATTGGTTCTTGAACTTACTTTTCCAGTATCATAATAATATTGATTGTTAATCATGACCATGGGGATGATATCATATCCTGCTCCATCTTTCCCATCGGTTTGTTCTGATTTTTCTATTGGATTGGTCAAAAAGCATACAGCAGCTACTATACAGACGGCAGCAGCAGACAAAAGGATCCAAAATGCCGGTTTTTTATAGTGAAGAATGCTGTTCACCCGTTTTTTAATATTGCTTTCTCCAAAGGCAAGAGGGCAGACGCTCACCAGCCTTTTGTGCATGCTTAAGGATACCAAAGTATGTGAATACGCTTTTTTCTCATTCAAATTCATATTTTTAATCACTTTTTCATCGCAGGCAAGCTCAATATCCCGGCTAAAAAGAATGTAGGCAGCCCATACCAGGGGATGAAACCAGTACACAGACAGCAGCAGATACCCGAAAGGCTTCCACCAGTGATCTCTGCGTTTTAAATGGGCATTTTCATGGGCCAGCACATGAGGAAACTGGTCTGCTTTGATATCAGAAGGCAAATAAATCTTTGGCCGGAATACTCCCAGGATAAATGGAGAATTGACATGATCACAGCTCCAGACATGAGCGGAAAGAGGAATGGCTTCCTCCACGTTTTTGCGTATCCGAAAGAAACTTGCCAAAGCACAAAAAAGAATTATCAGAAATCCCAAAAACCACAAGATACCAGCAAAAAACAGCCAGATGTGCAGCGGATTAGCGCTGGCTCCAGCAGCGGGAGAGAATGTGTCACTGAAAACAGGATTAACCACAGCATTAATAGAAGGGATCCCGCTGGTTATGGAAGGACGTTGGGCATACAAATCCCTGTAAGGACTAATCAATTGTTTGCTTGGAATTAAACTGAGGCGGCTTTCCAGTAAGAAAGGGCAGGAAAGCCGGATTGCTACAATTCCCCAGAGAATGCAGGTCAGCCATTTGGGCGCCTTTTTCATAAAAAGACGCAGCACCATAACCGCCAGGATCAGCCATCCGGCTGCAATGCTCATATTCAATAACTGCAGAAACGCTCTGTCCAAATCTTATCCCTCCTGTGTTTGATCAATCATCGCCCGGATCTGGGCTGCTTCTTCCGGTGTCAGTGTGCCTTTGTTGGTAAAGGCAGCTATAAATGCAGGAAGAGAGCCGTGAAATGTTACTTCTACAAATTTCCTGCTCTGCATGGAAAGAAATTCTGGCCGGGAAATCAGAGAAGTAACCGTTCCTTTCGTATTCACGAACAATCCTTTTTCACACAGACGTTTTACCACAGTATGCGTGGTAGTTCTTCGCCACTGAAATGCCTTTTCTGCCATTTTAACCAACTCTGACGTGGTTACTGGTTCATACTCCCAGATCATGTCCGCAAAACGGGATTCAATTACTCCTAACTGGATTTCTGACATGGGATTTCCTCCTGAAATCAGTATTGCAGACTACAAATAGTAGTCTATATAGCAAGACTACCATTTGTAGTCCCGCTTGTCAAGAAATTTTCAAAAGTTAGTTGAACAATTGGTTTTAATTATTTTACAGTCATATAAGGGAGCCGGCACTACATTCACAAGATAATCGAGAAGAAAATAGACAAAACGAAAGAGAAGAACAATTTAAAAAATTCATAGTATATCTGTCTTATTTATGGTAAAATTGCATCAGGATATCAAATTAAAAAGCTGAGGAGATTAAATGATGAAAAAATTAGATTTAAAAAGTTTTACAGCAGGAATGTTGGTTGGAACACTGGGGATATCAACCGCATTTGCAGCAGCAAGGATTTCATCTGCAAATTTAAGTGATACAACAATTACCCTTAATGGAATTCCTATAGTTTTTAACAAGCCTCTGATTTCAGTTACAATAGACGACGAATCATCTTCCAGTTTGTACGCTCCGGCAGATGAGGCATTTGATAAATTAGGATATCAGGTTTGCTATGACAGCGAAAAGAATCTTATTAATTTGATTCCAGGTAATGGAAATTCTCAGGAAGTGATTAGCAGCGGCAGTTCTGAAGGGAATGTGGTAATGAATTTAGCTAATCATGCAAATCAGTTAAATATTGCTGAATCCGGCTCATTTCAGGCAGAGAGCAATCAAACTTTGACCATATCGGTTACTTCCGATATCAAAGGCGGGGCAGTTGATCTGTTTTTATTTGACCCCAGTGGTAATGAGCAGCGAATTACAATCGAATCTTCTAATATGATCAGAGAGATCCCCCTGGAAAAAGGAACCTGGCAGTATAATTGTTCTGGCATATTCAAAGAAGGCGGAAATGTGAGGATTGTAGGTACAATTAAGTAGAAAGTAAGCTTGTTAAGCTTCTGCCAGCCTTTTTCCCAGCCAGTCAAAAACAAAGTTTCTTTGTATAAGTTCTTAAAAGTTAATTCTCCTTATAAAGGGCTGGAAACCGTGATAAATGTTTTCGGTTTTCAGCCCTTTATAATTTTAAATAATAAGTATTTTTATTTCCCGTAGTGGTTGTGATTGAATTACTTTGAAGAACTTGTTATACTGTTAGAATAGGAAGAATGGCAGCAGTTCGCAATTTTATTCCATATTTAGGAAAATAAATCATTCACTTACTATGAATGCTGATATTCAACCAAAATACGGAGGGCAAGTTATGAGTTATTCAAAGGAGTTTAATAAACAAGCTGGCGAAGGTAAGCCGGATATAGAAAACTACGAGCAGCAAAGCGGGATACAGAGTGTTCAGAATCTGGAAACCATCATTAATGAAGGCCTTCGTGTTGCCTTGTTGGAGGAAACTCCGGACCAGTCGCTGGAGGTGCTGCTGGAGCACCTGGGTAAAGCGCTGAAGGGGGAGCGGACCTATATATTTGAGCGGAACGAATTTGGCGGTGACGATAACACATATGAATGGGCAGCAGACGGAGTTGCATCAGAAAAGAAGAATCTTCAAAATGTTCCTTCACCGGTATGTGCTTCCTGGTATCGGAATTTTAGCGAAGGCAAATATATTGTCATTAAGAATCTGGAAGAAATCAGGGAAGATGACCCGCTTATGTATGAAACTCTGAAACGTCAGAACATTCGTTCTCTTGTGGTGGTTCCGCTATTTGACAAGAAAAAGCCTATCGGCTTTTACGGCGTGGACAATCCGCCAGAGAAGTCGCTGGAATACGCGTCAAATATGCTCCAGACTGCCGCATACTTTATTGTATCTTCACTAAAGCGGCGTAATCTGGTTCATGAGATTCAAAAACGAAGCTACAACGTTCTTCATGCTCTTAGTGTGGACTATCTGGGCATCTATCAGGTGAATTTTGACACAGGCAAATGTGAGATGTACCGGGACAGCGAACGGCTAATGGACTGGGTTGTTAACTTTGAAGACGGATATCAGGCGACTATGGAGCGGTATATTTCCCAGTATGTGATCCCACGGCACCAGGAACGGCTTCGTACCGTGACAAAAAAAGACTATGTACTTGCTCAGTTAAAAACCAGGAAGAAGTTTTATGTCCGATATCAGGTAAACAATAATTCCTATGGGCTGAAACACTTAGAAATTCATTTTTCTGCTACCGGGAAAGCAGGGGAAGAAAACTGTGCAATTTTTGCTCAGCGGGATGTCAATGCCGTAGTGGAACAGGAGGAAAAGTATAAGCTGGAAGCCAGGCAGAGTCTGGAGGATATCCTGGAGGGAGCCAGAACCGGTATCTGGACCATCGAACTGGAGGAGGGCTGCCAGCCAAGAATGTACGCAGACCGTACGATGCGGATATTACTGGGCGTACCAGAAGAGATCGAGCCAGAGGAATGCTATCAGCACTGGTTTCATAACATTGAGCCAGACTATGTTAAAATGGTGCAGGATTCGGTCCGGGAAATATTGGAAACAGGACGTTCTGAGGTAATCTATCCCTGGAATCATCCAGAACTTGGAAAAATTTATGTCCGCTGCGGCGGTGTGCCGGACAAAAAATTTAAAAAACAGGGTTCCTGTCTGAATGGATACCATCAGGATATCACGGAAACTATGGTAGCACGGAAAAAGCAGGATCAGGCCATTATGGAGCTGCTGGAAAAGGTTAGACGGGCCAACTCGGCAAAAAGCGAATTTCTCTCCCATATGTCCCATGATCTCCGCACGCCTATTAATGGGATTCTGGG
>JAAWIS010000084.1 GCA_022796475.1 Lachnospiraceae bacterium
GATGCACCCGCTCTATACCATATATTGATGTGCAAATTTATTTGCAATAACAATATATGGTATGAGCGTAGCACCAAAGGTGCTTTTGACACCCTAATCCTATAAAGCAAAATAAAAACAGGAAGTCCCGCCTATATAACGGTTTCTTCCTGCTTTTCCTATCCGGCCTTCCGGCTCCCTGATAACTTAATTTGCATTTTCCATATTCACGCTGGCAATTTTAATATTCACATCCAGAACAGACAGGCCAGTCATATTTTCAATCGCGGATTTCACACGATCCTGTACCTTTTCCCCAATCTCCGGAATATTATATCCATACTTCAAATTCAGGGAAAGGTCAACTGACACATGCTCTTCTGTCACATCCACCTTTACTCCTTTCGAAAGGTTTTTCATTCCCAGTTTTCCTACCAGTTCATTCGTAATGTTTCCGGCCATGGAATCTACGCCTTCTACCTCTGTAGCTGCCAGACCCGCAATAATGGCTACCACCTCATCAGCAATCTGCACTTCTCCGATTTTATCCTTTTCATAAACTTTATGGGTACTTCTATTCTCAACTTCTGCCACCGATACTACCTCCTGCACAATACATTTTTGAGGCTGCCAAAACTTCTGTTTCCTGCACCCTTCATTTCGCTGCTTCCCCCATTATATCAGAAGATAATGACTTTGCAAAGGTAGTTTCTTGTTTTGTATGAACTTTTTTGACCTGATGCATCTGGTATTTTGAGCAATTCTTTCTCTTTATTCAGACAAATTTAATAAGGAAATCACGATTTGATCGGCAGAAGCCTCTGTTTTCCGTTTTACAATATCTTCAATCTGGGCACGCTGCTGATCCGTAATACTGGGGGCATTAATTACTACATCTACCTGGCCTGCTGAAACGCTGACTACCGGATCTGCAAATCCCTTTGCCATTAATAAGGTTTCGGCTGCATTTTCTTTCTCTGCAACTTCTGTAAGAGATATCATATCCTGAATCGCCTGCTGCTTGGCAGACTCCTCAATCCCAGTACTGTTAATCAGGTTCATTAACGTTTCTTTATTTTTTGCACGGACCTGTTCCCGGCTTAACTGTACGCTGGCTATGTAGTCCGTTACGCTCATGCCGCTGGTTAATACTGCTTCACCTGGATTTTCCAATCCAGTTTCCGCTGTGCCGGAATTTTCTCCATAGGAGGCATCCACACCCTGGCCTTCTGCCCCTGCTGCCACATCTCCCTCATAACCATTGCCTTCTGCATATTGATATCCGTCATCTCCCATAGTTGCTTCTGCAACGGTTTCATCCAAAAAGTCCTGATCCAGGCTCCCGATTTCCTCCAGAACATCTCCATAATACGGGCTGGCCTGATTTTCTGCCAAAATGTCTTCATCTGAGATTTCCAGCATTCCGGCCTCGTATACCTGGCTGCCTGCAGCCAGCTCCTGTTTGCCGGCATAATTTAAATATCCGGCTGCCGCAATCATTACTGCCAGTGCAGTGATAATAACCTGATTACGGCGAAACAATTTTTTCATGTTTAATTCTTTTTTCGGTTTCAACATTATCCTCGCTCCTTTATTCCACCCGCTTTCATACTCTAATCTTATTCAAGCACCCTGAAAATATGCATACCGATCATACTTAGCCTGCAGATACCTCTTTAATTTCTAAATATTTCCAAATAAAAAGAGGCCGGCAAATATGGGAATCCCCAAATACGGCACAAACACTTCCTTAATTATAATTATTTGCGCCATATTGCAGGGAGTCCATAGTATGCGGCACTCCTTAAAAATTAATCAAATGTCAGAACGATTTTACGGATTGACGGATCATGGGTATCATTAAAATCAAAAGCCTTTTTGGCATCCTGAAAATAAAAGCGATGGCTGATACTTCCGCTAAGATCTATCTGTCCCTGATGAATCAGGTCAATAACGGTCTGGAATTTCCGGTTTTGCAGCCGGCTTCCCCGCACATCCAGCTCCTTGGATGTAATTACAAATTGATTCATATCATCTGGTTCCACACCAAACCCCATCGTAATTACCCGTCCGCCATTGCCTGCGCATCTGCAGGCTGTGAGAAAACTTCCTTTCAGGCAGGCTGCATCAATCACAACCGTAGGGCCGTATCCCTCTGTCAGCTCATGAGCACGGGCTGCCACATCTTCTGTGCGGCTGTTAATTGCATAGTCAGCCCCATGACTTATAGCTTCCCGGAGTTTTCCCTCCTCAATGTCTGCCATAATAATACGGCGCGGATGATACAGCTTTGCTATCCGCAAAATACTGCTGCCCAGCGCACCAGCACCGATAATCAGTACTTGGTCGTCAAATTCCATCTGTGCCCGGCTGCAGGCCTGTACTGCAATTGTGGTCGGTTCGATCATAACTGCATCCTCATAGGAGAGGAAATCCGGCAGACGATAGCAGTCACTTTCAGGAACTGCCATGTATTCGCGGTAGCCGCCGTCAATATGAACGCCCCGAACCTGTAAATTAGCGCACACATTGGGACGGCCTTTGCGGCAGGCATAACATTGTCCGCATGAGGTTACCTGATCAATGATCACACGGTCACCCACTTGGTATTTGGATCCATTCTGCCCTACTTCTACGATATCGCCTACCATCTCATGGCCAATTACCCGCGGATACGTAGCTGCTGCATTTTTTCCGTGATAGATTCCCACATCAGAACCGCAGATACCGGCAGCGCGGATTTTAACCAGCACATTATGTTTCTCATCGATAACTGGCTTTTCCATATCAATCACCCGAAGATCATTGGGCTTCATTATTTTTACCGCTTTCATTTTGTTCTTCCTCTCTCCCTGTTTTTATCTCCAATTTATCCATCAGGAATTACAGAGATTTGATTTCCTCCCATACGGAATCATCTACAAAGATTCCATTTGCATCATGATCCTGGTTAAACTGTACATAGTCTTCGCCGGGAGCCATTATGCCGCTGCTTTTCTCTGCCAGCTCTGCACTCTTTAGATACCCCACAGCACGGCGGATGGTTTCGCTCATCTTGCCGCCGTCAATAATCTTCCTCGGATCGATAACAATCATAACCTGAGAACAGCCGCCGCAGGAGCCTTTCGTTTCTGCATTCAAGTCAGCAGCCCCTATGCCGTCTGCCAGGATAGAACCAAGAATATCCAGCATAAAGGAGAAACTGGAACCCTTCCAGTAGCCAATGGGCATAATCCGCATGGATTCTTCAATGGCGCCTGGATCGTCCGTAATATTGCCGTTCTTGTCAAATCCCCCGGGGAAAGGAAGTTTTTTCCCAGCCAGGCGGGTCACCTGAAGCTTGCCATATGCATACTGGCTGATGGCCATATCAAGCTGCATAGCAGGTCCGCCGTCTGCACCGGGACAGGCCATTACAAACGGATTATTGCCCAGGCGGCACTCTTTTGCCCCCCACGGCGGCATACAGGCCTCTGTATTGGTCCACATAATCCCCACATATCCTTTTCTTGCCACGTATAAGCCATAGGTGCCGCCCCGCATCCAATGGGTAGTATTTTTTAAACCAACCATGCCGATGCCGTATTGATCTGCCATTTCCATTGCCTGATCTGCAGAATACAATGCATTCAGGATACCAGGCCCCATATTCCCGTTAATGATTTTAATTGCACCACAGTCTTTTTCAATGGATGGATCTGCATTTACATCTACCCAGCCTTTTTGGATATAGTCAACAAACCGGGCTACCCGGTTGGTTCCATGAGAATAAATTCCGTCGTAAGTGGATTCTGTGTGAATTCTGGCACACACATCTGCTTTTTCCTCTGTTAAACCATACTTGATAAATACCCGCTTGATTTCTTTTTGAATCTCTTCAAATGATAGCCTCATACGATTCTCCTTATCTTTTTAATGTTGTTATACAGCAGTTTAATGTTGTTACACGGCAGCACCATAAACCAGATCAGGCAGGAATAAAACCAACTGGGGGAACAAAGCCAGCAGTACCAGCAGCAGAACAATTGCCAAAATAAACGGCAGTGATTCCCTGGTATATACCTGGATTGGGCAGTCGAGAATGGAACAAGTTGTATACATCGTTACGCCAATAGGCGGAGTCATTCCTCCCATAGTAATCAGGATCATATACATAACGCCGAAATGAACCGGATCAAAGCCATAAGATGTGATAATCGGCAGGAAAATAGGAGTCAGCAAAAGTACATTTGCCGTTGCCTCCATAAACATGCCTACAAAGAATACGAACAGCATTACGATCAGCAGAATGATATACTTATTGTCTGACACAGCAGTAATCATACGGGCAAGTGTTTGCGGAAGCTGACCGGTTACAATTGCATAACCGAATGCATTGGAACAGATGATAATAAACATGATCACCGCTAAATCTACTGCAGTAGTAGCAAGACATTCCATTAATTTTGCCACAGTTAGTTCACGGTAAATGAACAGTCCTACGATCAGCGCATATACAACGGCAAATGCTCCGGCTTCTGAGGGAGTAAAAATTCCGAAACGGATTCCCACAATCAGAATTACAGGAAACATCAAAGCCCAGATATTCTCAACCAGCCCTTTTAATACCTGGCCAATGGATGGGAACTTATCATGTTCTGGCTTATAATCCCTTTTTTTCGAAATTACAGCAACAGCAGCCATCAAAACTAACGTCATTAAAATACCTGGAATCAGGCCTGCAAGAAACAGGCGACCAATGGATACTTCCCCGGTAACACCATACAAAATTAAACCTAGGGACGGAGGGATTGTGGAAGTGATCAGTCCGCCCATTGCCAGAATTGCTGCTGTAAATCCTCTGGAGTATCCCCGCTTTTCCATATCCGGACCAAGGATCCGGCTTTCCATTGCCGCATCTGCAGTAGCGGAGCCAGAAATACCTCCCATTAAGCAGGACAACAATACGGATACCTGAGCCAGCCCGCCTCTCATGTGGCCGGTTACAAGATTACAGAACTTAATCAAACGAGATGTGATGCCAGTTTCATTCATCAAATTTCCTGCCAGAACGAAAAATGGCACGGCAAGAAGGGAGAAGGACTGGGTGCTGCTGACCATTTTCTGAACCACAATCTGAACCGGCACCTGTTCCGTCACAAAGAAGGACAAAGCAGAAAGGCCTACTGTAAACGCAACCGGAAGCCCAATTGCCAAAAGGACAATAAATGTAATACCAAGAATAATCATGCTGCAACCTCCTTCTTTGCCAGACTGCTGTAGTCATGACGGATTATATTGCGTATGTATCCCGCAATATGCTTAAGAGATGAAATGCACATCAGCCCGCACCCAATGGGACAGCTTGCTGTCGCATAAGAATAACTAATATACAGCGTCTGATATTTTCTGGCTGAATTCACAATGCAAAGGTCAATTCCATACCGCACTGCAAACAGTAAAAAAAACAGAATCAGGATATAGTTAAACAGATAAATTGCATTCAGTACTGCCAAAGGAAACTTTGTAATCAGCATATCCACGCCCATGTGCTTATCTTTCCTCATTGCCAGATCCGCTCCGATAAAGCTGACCCAGGCAAATACCAACTGTGCCAAATCGGTGGAAACAGACATATCAACCCCGAAAAAGCGAAGTACTGCAGCCGCAAAAACAGTAAAAATCAGCACAAGCAGACCTGCACAAACAAATAAGGTTTCTGCCTTATTTAACCCCGCCTCTAATGTCTTTAACATAGATGACCTCCTACTATATTTAATGCACTCCCGAAAAGCCAGCTGCATAAGCAGCAGCTCCAAATACATCTTTCCTTAGGCAGCAGCCATTTTTATGACTGCTGCCTTCATCCCACAGCGTGCCTTAACGTTCATCTTGTCATCTGCACGCCCATTTTTTGATTTAACGGCCAAGCTCTTTATCAATAGCAGCCTTAATTTCTGTATAATTTAATTCGTCATAAACTTTATCACAGGCTGTCTTAAAGCTTTCCTTGTCACATTCAACTACCTGGATTCCTCCGTCTGTCAGGGTCTTCAGATATTCCTCATTTTTAGCAATCACATTTTCAGAGGCTGTTTTTCCTGCCTCAAAACTGGCCTCCCTCAAAATAGACTGATACTCTTCCGGAAGCTTGCTGTACCAGCTCTGAGAAATAACAAGGCCTGTTAAAAGCTGCTGATGCCCGGTAAATGCCAAATACTTGGTAACCTCCTGCATGGAAGAACCAACTGCTGCTGACAAGTGTACTTCAACACCTTCGATCACCTGCTGCTGAAGAGCCTGATAAGCTTCTGACCAGGCAAGAACCGAAGTATTGGCTCCCATAGCCTCTAAGGTGCTGGTAACAACCTGAGAGCCAGAGGAGCGGATTCTCTGTCCTTTTAAATCTGCCGGAGCTGCAACCGGATTTTTAGTAAAGAGTTCACGCTCTCCCTGATAATAGTTGAAGGAAAGAATCTGAAAGCCGCAATTTTCAATTTCAGTTTCCATATTTTTATAAGTTTCCGTTTCAAACAGCTTTAATGCTTCTTCATAGCTTTCTGCTATGTACGGAGCCTGCAGTACGCCGATATCATACACATAATTGCTTAAGCGTCCCGGATCGGTTACTACCCCTACTCCTGCACCTACAATAGCTTGTTCAAGAACATCCTCATCTGTGCCTAACTGGCTTCCGGAATATACTTCAACTTGAACATCACCATTAGTCTTATCTTCCACTGTTTTCTCAAAAACCTCAGTCAATGCAAGAAACAGCGGGTCGGTTTCGCTCAGTGCAGTGTTTATTTTCAATGTATAAGAGCCGCTTCCTCCTGATGCTGAAGTGTTCTCTTGTTTCGTATCCCCAGCTTCCTGCTGATTTTGGCTGGCCCTGCCAGCCGATTCCGCAGATGAACCGGAACCTTTGCAGGCCGTCAGAGAAGCAGCCATCCCAACAGCAAGTAATACAGCTAATGTCTTTTTCATATTCGTTTTTCCTCCTTATGTTTTAACTGATATGTTAGTATTTTACTATACTGACATAATAACATACTAGCATGTTAGTGTCAAGACCGATATTTTGCATAAATAATGTAGGATAATTTTGTGCACTTCTTCTATATATTTGGCGTAAAAGGATTTGTCAGCAGGTTTCGTGTTACTATAGTTCGTTTCCACCAGGTTGAATTCCTCCAGAGGTTGCATCGGTGTACGATCTGCTTGGCACCTGGATAATTACGTGCCGGACTTTACGAAGTGCTGCTGGAAACTGTAAGGAAGGAACGTTTTGCAGCTATCTAATTATTCTTAAATAACAAAAGGAGTTTCAGAAATGTATCGTTTCCTGATACATTCTAAAACTCCTTCTGTCTGAAATTATTCTGTTTTCTTTGTTTTAAAGAGTACCGATCTGCCTTTCCCGATTTCTTCTGTCAGCAGTATCAAAGTAGTCCGGATAATCGGCAGCCAGACCTGTTTTGTCTACATCCAGCCTCTGGATATGGGAAGCCAGCGCTTTGCGTATCCCTTCCTCTTCTCCTTTTACTAATAGTCTTACAATTTCTGCATGCTGCTGGATGGAACTTTTCATTACATGTTCCCGTTGGATAAACAGTATGCGAAGCCGGTTATAATGCCCGTTTCTATCCATAATGATAGCCCAGGCCATCTGCTGGCCTGTCACATCAAATAAAACTTTATGAAACCTGTCATCTGCATCCAAAAAACCAGCAAAATCACCAGATTGGTCACACCGTTCCTGAACTTGAATCAGTTCTGACATAATCCGAATGTCATCTCCATTCTTTTTCTCCAGAAACTTGTTAATCACACCCAGTTCCAGGCTTTCCCGAATAAATTTTTCCTGATCAACCCGCTTTAAATCAACTCTGGATACAATGGTTTCCCGCTGTGGTATCATTTCCACAAGGCCTTCTGACTGCAAACGCAAAAAAGCCTCACGTACCGGAGTCCGGCTTACATTCAGTTTAGTAGCCATTTCCTGAGTGCTCATTGCCTGGCCCGGCTTCAGCTTCATTGACATGATATTCTTTTTTAATTCCTCATAAACCAATGTTTGTATTGATTTTCGTTCCATCTGTTTCCATTAACCCTTCAATTCTAACTCCTGATCTGAATTATACTATATCACATCCTTCCTGGATGAGGCAAGCACTGAAAAAGAATAATTTCCTCCTTGCCTCCCCGTTTTATTCTGCACGTTTTAATACTTTAACCTTATGTGCAGGCAGGCCGAATAAGGCAACCATGGCTTCTGTGATTTCTGTTTGGACGGAAGCTGCCCCTCCTCCCTGGGCACTGATCACTATTCCGGAAATCTCAGGGCGAATCTCTTTCTCCAGCAGAGGCCCGCCGGATGCATCCAGGCTTCCCCCGTTTACGATTACAGTGCTGGATTCCTGCTGCTGCTCTGTAATATCCCGAATCCCGCCAGACCCATCCTGTTCCTTTGTAGAAGACTGCAGAGTTTTACCGTCTGTCTGGTATACTTTTTGTTCAGAAGATTTCAGCACAATCAGTACATCCACCTGCCCCACCCCTTCTACTTTGGCTAATACTTCCTTGATTCGCTTTTCCAAATATGATTCATACGAATCCCATGGTTCATCTTCTGCCTTCACAGTTCCTCCCCAAGTTTCCTGGCTGTCTTTTTTTATTGGCTCTCCTGAATCATACTTTCCCTCCGGCGATCCTGAAGATTCTGTCTTTCCCCGAACAGGTCCATTTTCTACCGCCTTTGCTCCCCCGGAAGGTGAAGCCAGAATCATAAGGATCAGCCCGGCGCACAGCAGAATAATCCAATTTCCTTTCGTCATCTTTCCATTGAATCCGGACATTTTCTTCTTCCAATCCATAATACCCTGCCACTTCTCTTTGAAATCCATACAGCTCCTCCCATTCGCTCCCGGCAATTTCCCCGCCCCTTTCCCCATCCGGTTCCTGCAGGCTGTGGGGCCTGTCTTGTTCCACCTGAATCCGAATTGGTTCAATTTGCCCCAGCCGGCCTGCTTGGGCAATTACCGCTTCCTCGCCATCATCCCACACCTGCAGCCCCTTACTGGCCGTTTCCTGGTAGTCCGGAACATCCAGTACCAGAAAAATTTCCCGAATCTGGCCAAAGGATTCCTCTTCCTGCCGGTTTTCAATGGTTACTTTTACCTCCTGGCAGAAAAATCCGGCTGCATTTGCCATATCCTTAATGTTCTGGGAAACTGCCTCCTCATACTGAGCAATAATCTGCCCGGTCTGTTTTTCTTCTATCCCCCAAAGTTTTTGCTCAAACTCCCCTGTATCCTGCTGCAGCCGGATCGTTTCATAGGCAAACGCCAGCTTTTCATCAAGTTTTAGTCCTCCTGTTAAAGGACTTATAATAATCAGTACAAAAACTGCCCCTGAAAACAGCTTAATATACTTATCATACTTTCCATTTGGCATCAGATTTGATATGAAACTGATAAAAATTAAGTAATAAGCAATATTCTTTACCCATTGCGTCACACCTTCCAACTTCTCTTCCTCCTGTCATTTACGAATATACCCCTCTATCCATTCAGAGATGCCAAATTCGCCCTCCGGATTTTCATGAGCAATGGGGCATTCGCTGCCAGGCCCATGAAGGGTGATTGTGAAAGCTCAGCATATTTATATCGGCTGAACAATCTTATCAGACAAGCTCATTTTTAGCCTCCAAAATAGGCTGCATTTGTAGCGCCGCATATCAAGCCGATAGAAACAGAAAAGAAAAGAACTACCGTTAAAACAATATGGAGAAGCAGACTGTGGGCTTTTCCCATGCCGTCAGCGCATGCTGTCAGCCTTTTATCACATACAGGCTCCATCAGAGCTGCTGACCAGCGGTATAAAAGCAGAAAAAAACACAGCTTTGCCACAGGCGCCGCCGCCAGAATTGCCAAAACCACCACTGCTGCTCCTCCTACTGTATTCTTCAGCAGGACGCCAGAACCTACTGTGACCTGAACGATAGCCTCTGCCCCGGAACCAATTCCCGGTATGGCTGCGACTGCTTTTTGAAGGCCAGCTCTTTTTACACTGTCTGCAACGGGAAGAATCATGGTTTGAATCATCTGAAGCCCTAAAAAAAGCCCGGCCATAGTTTTTAAAGACCAGCGGATCCCAGATTCCAGCCCCAAGGTCAGCCTGGTAATAAACTCCTCTCTGGATAAGTTTCCTGCCAGCACCAACAGGACATACACTTTAACCAATGGAATCAGCAAATTTTTGCATACCACTTCTGCTCCGGTTACTCCTGTCAGAACACTTCCGTAAAGAGCAGCAGCAGACAAGCTTCCCCCTGCTAAGGAAACTGCCAGAAAAAAAGCTGGAAGAAGTACCTTCATAAAATCCAAAACTATCTCCACAACTGCCTTTGCCGTTTCCACGCTGGTAAAAAAACTGGCAGTCAGACAGGTAAACGCCAGCAGATAGGTAATGAAAAAACCAGTTTCTGAAATCCGTCCAGAAGGAAACACAGCGGCGATCCGTGCAAATACAGCTCCTAAAATCCCAAGGGCTGCTGCCTGGGCTAAAAATTTCACGCTTCCTGCCAGCTCCCACAACATGCCTTCCCGAAATCCCTTCAATACTCTGGAAGCTGCCCCCGACAAATCTCCCTTTACCAGATCTTCCATTAGGCCTAAAAAAGAAATTCCTCCGGATTCCTGGATTTGATCCAGAAACTGCTGAATCTCTCCCAATTCCAAATCAGCAACATTAAATTCGTCAAGCTCTTTCGAAACACCTTCACTTCCAAAGGTTGCTCGGGACAAGACCATGAGGATTGCCAAAAGAAAAAAAAAGAAAACCGCCTGTTTCCACCCTTTCATTTCCATTCCCCCCATAAAAGCACCACATGCAATCACTTCTTTTTGTACCTTACCTCCCTTTCCGGACAAAAAACTTATTCCATAAACCGCTCCAGGGTACGCAAAAGAGCCAGTACCACCGGGGCACTGACTGCCAGGATGGAAAGTTTTCCAAAAATCTCAATCTGACTCCCCAGAAAGCTGTATCCATTGTCTTTACAGATCCCAGAAGCAAATTCACCGATATAAGTAATCCCTACCATCTTCATCAGCGTGGTAAAATATACGGGATTCAGCCGGATTGACTCCTGAATTTCTTTTACCACCTTTAAAATTCCCTCCAGCTTTTGGACACCATAAAATAGCACAAACAGCCCTGCTCCTGCTGACAAATAAAAGCCGTATTCCCCCTTCATGCCCTTTAATTGAGATGCCAAAAGAACTGCCGTGATCCCAACGGCTGCTACCGTTACAATGGTCATAAGCCTGCCTCCCTGTCATAAGGAAAAAAGTCGTTTCATCGTTTCAAATAACTCATAAATATAAGGCACCATCCAAAACAATACCAGAACCAAACCAGCAAGACTGGTTAAAAATGCCTGCTCCTCCCTTCCGCTGTGCTTTAATACCTGACAAATAACCGATACCAAGATTCCTACTGCTGCAATACGAAAAATCAGACTAACTTCCATAATGCCTCCTTACCCTTTGCTTTTACAGCATAGCAACTGTTAAAAACAAGCCGCCCATAATTCCCAAGCTGGTATAAAGCTTAGTCCGATCTTTCAGATGCATCCTCAAATATGTAATTTGGCTGTCCAACTGTTCCAAATACAGCAGCAAGTTTCTTTCCTGCATCGTTAAATCCAGATACCCCAGGTGATCGCCCAAGCTTTTCAGGCTGGAAATGTCTTCCTCTTTTAATGGTGTTCCCTCCAATTGCTCTAATTCTTTTTTCCAGATATCTGAAAACAACTCCCCTTCCTGCTGCCGGATTCCCTTTGCTACAGAAAGAAAAAAAAGAGGCAGGCTGGCAGGCCCTTTTTCCCCTTCTGCCTTTTTTATTCGCTCTCCTACCCGCTCCAAGGCAGGCCCTAACGCCGTATGACCATACAGAATTTCTCCTTTTAAAAAATAAATCATTTGTCTAAGCTGCTCCAGCCATTTCAGACGCTGTTTCCACTGCTGTGCCATATAATGTCCAAAGCCAGTGCACCCTAATGTTACCAGACATCCTCCAATCCACTTCATTCCCTCATTCCTTTCCAAGCTTTTATGCAACGCCCTTCTCCATCCAATATCGTTTTTACCATTCCTGGTTTTCCTCCCCCCTCCAGACAAATAAAGCGGCTAAATACCCCTTCCCGAACAAACTCCTGTAAAATTGGCTTTCTTTGGATATCCTCCAGAGAACATCCGTGAACAGTAGCCATCAGTTTACAGCCGCAGTTTTTTCCGTACCGAATGGCTTCCAAGTCCTCTCTGCTTCCAATCTCATCTACTGCCACTGCATATGGAGCCATACTGCGGATCAGCATCATGATCCCTTCCGCTTTCGGACATCCATCCAGCACATCCGTCCGTATTCCTAAATCATTTTGAGGAAGTCCCTGGCTGCAGGCTCCGAGTTCCGACCGTTCATCAACTACTCCCACAGCCTTTCCTTTTATAATCCAATCACATCTGCTGCCTCCTTTGTTCTGGTATTCCCAGCCATTTGATACCTGCCGGATCAAATCCCGCAGCAATGTGGTTTTCCCGCATCCTGGCGGTGAAATAATCAAAAGTGAACAAAGCTCCCCGTTTTCATAAACCCAGGGCAGGATATGACTGGCACATCCTGGTATCTGCCTGGCAATGCGGACATTAAGAAAAGAAATATTCTGAAGGATTTTCACCCGGTTTTCTTCCAAAACAGCCTGTCCAGCCACCCCGATCCGATGGCCTCCCGGAATCGTTAAGAATCCCTGCTGCAGTTCTCTGTCAAATGCATAAAGGGAATACTGGCTCATAAATTCCAATGTATTCCGGATATCCTCTGAAGTGACCAGATAACAATCACAGAGCTGCTTCCATGGCTTAATTCCTTCTCCCTCCACCCAGCGGCTTCCATCTTTTAAAAGAAACCATTCTCTGCCATGAGCCTGCATCAAAAACGGCTGGCCTGCCCGAAGCCGCAGTTCTTCCGCCTGAAAACCAGCCGTTTTTGCCTGCTGCAAAAGCCTTCGGAGCCTTTGAGGAAAAATCTGTATTACCTGATCCATTTCTTCCATATTCCACGCCCCCTTTATCGCAAATATATGGACAACCAGGCTTGTTTATTCCTGAAAGATTAAGATTTTTGTTTCACAGGCAAAATACGCCGTCAGACATCCTTAAAAGGAAAGAGAGTATCACTTATCATCTGCTATTGATGATTTTGTGATACTCTCTTCCGTTTTCTTCTACCAATCCTTTTTCAGTTCCATTGACCAGTCAACAGAGAACGGTCCGTTTGCCTGTGCTTCTAATTCTTTAATAATAGACGCCCGCTCAGAAGCGCTGCTTTCTGGATCTTCCAGGCTTTCTTCTGACCAGTATGCGTAGCCCAGCAGATAGCTTTTGTTAAATTCATCCCAGGATCCAAATGACTCCTTGGCAATCTGAGCCGCTTCCAGCATCCCGTCTAATGCTTCTTCATACGTACAGTATCCGGCAGCGTAGCCAAACCCCATGATTGTTCCAACCCGGCTTAAATCCCACGCCTTAATTCCAGCTTCTCCAAAAGCTGCTCTTGCATCATAGGCAGCCAGCAGGCTGTTTTGGTTATCATCGCCATTTGTTTTTTCTTCCAATTCTTCCCTGCTTACTTCTGTACTGATTCCATATTCCTGTGAAAGTAATTCCATAGCATCCAGGTTATGCCCCTCTGTAAGCAGCCATTCTTTCGTTTCTTCTAAAGAAGCTTTGTCTTCTACCCCCCAGCTTCCTGACAGAGAGTTCTTTGCACCTGTTGCAATTTGCCCGGCATCTATTCCCGAGTCCTCTGCCATTTTAGCTGTTTGAAATGCGCTGCCTCCATTTACAGAATCCAGCACAGCCGTCATGGCAAATAAAAAGTCCTTAGTGCCAAGAGTTACTGCATTTTCTAACTCTTTGATTGACATCACTTTTTTTGCATCCTCAACATCGGACGAAGCTCCCATCACAATCAGAGCATAGTAGCCGCCTTCCGTTTCGCCATATATAGAATAAGCCTTTCCCTTGGAGCTGGAAAATGACACATCTCCTTCCCATGCTAGCCCTCGCGTCATGCCATCCATGGCCAAATCTTCTTTAGTTTCCCAGTTGAATGTTATTTTATTATCTGACTGCAGCATCTCAGAAACGTGATCCCCATACTCTTCCAAACTGTTTAATCCACCCTGTTTCCCCGGCACGCCTGTTTTTGCGCCGCCTAAGGCTACACATGATAAATTAGGGCCATCCTCTGTACTGTCGAGGCCCATCATGCTGAAATTTGTCTGGATTGTCATTTCGTCCTGCTGAAACCCTTCCAGCATAGTGACACTGTACAGCCCATTTTCGGAAACGTACTCTTTCGACTCAGGAAGAGTTTCCGGTTTGTTCTCTCCTCCCTGGCCTAAAAGTGCCCCTCCTTTTTCCGCTATCTGCTGCCCGATACCTCCTTGGCAGGCTGTCAGCATCATACATACAGCTAAGGCTGCCGCTAAATATTTGTTTTTTCTCAATTTTAATTCCTCCCTTTTTACTTACTGCTATTTTCTATCATTTTCATATCCGTACTTTCGTTCCCAAAGCGTATCTGCATGACAGGGATTCCGATGGGAATATGATAGAATTCTTCCAGGGCAGATGCCGCTGCTCCTGTCAGTATTTTATCATATTCCCCGCTAACAAACTACTATATTTTAATCTATCTCATTAATATTATTTTTACGTTACTATGAAAGCTCAGCGCCCGTCGCTGAGCTGTGCGGAAACGGGGTCGCGAAGCGACATCTTCCATACCCGTTTTCTGCACATCCCCCCGGAGGGTTCACAGAACCCCCTTTCATCCATGGCAGTGCCGTAAGCGGGGCATGG
>JAAWIS010000085.1 GCA_022796475.1 Lachnospiraceae bacterium
TGGGCCAAATTCAGTCAGCATAGCCCACTATGCCTCCTTCATTTGGCCGAAATCTCCCACGAAGTGGAAGGCACATCTGATGGAAAGCAATTTTCAGACGCGTTCTAAATATGCCAGAAAGCAGAAGGGAAAATTTATGGGAAAACAAAAACCGGAACATATTGGAATCATCCCTGACGGAAACCGCCGTTGGGCAAAGGAAAGGGGAATGGAAAAGCAGGACGGGTATGCCTTTGGACTGGATCCTGGCATGAAGCTTCTGCAGCTTGCAAAGCAGCAGGGGATAGGGGAAATCACATATTATGGATTTACTGTGGACAACTGCAAACGTCCGCCCAGTCAAGTTGAAGCTTTCAGGAAAGCTTGCGTAAAAGCAGTGGAAATGCTGACGAAGGAAGGAGCAGATTTGCTGGTGGTGGGAGATAGCAGCTCCAAATGCTTTCCTGAAGAATTGCTCCCATATACGAAACGTACTTCTATTCATGGCGGGGGAATCCGATTAAATTTTCTGGTGAATTATGGATGGAAGTGGGATTTATCCCATATCCGGGGAGATGGACTGCCCTATTCCAAAGAAATTTCCAGAATCGATTTGATTATCCGATGGGGCGGGATGCGGAGGCTTTCCGGATTTTTGCCCATTCAGTCTGTATATGCAGACTTTTATGTATTGGATCATCTGTGGCCTGACTATAAAGATGAAGATTTTCTGAATGCCTTAAGGTGGTATCAAAAACAAGATATAACCCTTGGAGGCTAAGAAAATTTCCTTAAAATCTCGATTTTGCTGTCCGGATGTTGTCCTTCCTGAGATGGGAAGCAACAGAGAACCGCTAAAATCATATTGAAATAGTAGGAAATATATGATATAGTTAAATGCGGAAAACCACAGGATTTCACTGTCTGTAATTCTTTATTAAATGCAGTGCAGTTGTGGTTTGGAAAGGCGGACAGTAACATGAGTGAAGAACAAAAATTAATTTATTTAGATAATGCAGCAACTACAAAAACATATCCTGAAGTGGTAGAAGCGATGCTGCCTTATTTTTCAGAATATTATGGAAATCCTTCGTCTGTGTACGAGTTTTCCGGTATCAGTAAAAAAGCAGTAGCCCAGGCCAGGGAAACCATAGCCAGTTCCATCGGGGCAAAACCTCAGGAGATTTATTTTACAGCAGGTGGAAGCGAAGCAGACAACTGGGCCTTAAAAGCTACAGCCGAAGCGTTAAAGGAAAAGGGATGCCATATTATTACCAGCAAAATTGAGCATCATGCGATTTTGCATACTTGTGAATACCTGGAAAAACAGGGTTTTGAAGTAACATATCTGAATGTAGATGAAAATGGAATGGTAAAGCTGGAGGAGTTAAAGCAGGCCATCCGTCCAGATACTATTTTAATTTCGATTATGTTTGCAAATAATGAGATTGGGACCATAGAACCCATAAAGGAAATCGGCCAGATTGCCAGAGAGCATGGAATTTTGTTCCATACAGATGCAGTGCAGGCTTATGGCCATGTTCCGATCCAGGTAGATGAGTACCAGATTGATATGATGAGCGCCAGCGGTCATAAAATTAACGGGCCAAAGGGAATTGGCTTTTTATATATCCGGACAGGGGTAAAGATTCGCTCCTTTGTTCATGGAGGTGCCCAGGAAAGAAAACGCCGGGCAGGGACAGAAAATGTTCCTGGTATTGTAGGGTTTGGAAAAGCTGCTCAGTTAGCAATGGAGAATATGGAGGAGAGAAGTCAGAAGGAGCAGACACTTCGGGATTATCTGATGGAAAAGGTGTTGGCAGCAGTTCCTTATACAAGAGTGAATGGCCATCGAACCAGCCGGCTGCCAAATAACTGCAATTTTGCTTTCCAGTTTATTGAGGGGGAATCTCTGCTGATTATGCTGGATATGGCAAAGATTTGCGCTTCCAGCGGTTCCGCCTGCACATCCGGTTCCCTGGATCCATCCCATGTACTGCTGGCTATCGGACTGCCTCATGAGATTGCCCACGGTTCCCTGCGGATTACCTTAAGTCAGGAGAATACGAAAGAGGAGATGGATTATGTGGCCGGGGAAATCAAGCGGATTGTGGAGAGGCTCCGCAGTATGTCACCGCTGTATGAAGATTTTATGAAAAACAGCCAGGAAAAAAATTAACCGACAGAAACAATACCTTAAAGGAGAAATCAGCCATGTATTCAGAGAAAGTAATGGATCATTTCCAGAATCCCAGAAATGTGGGAGAAATCGAAAATGCCAGCGGCACAGGTACGGTAGGAAATGCAAAATGCGGCGATATTATGAGAATTTATCTGGATATTGATGAAAATCAAATCATTCAGGATGTAAAGTTTAAGACATTTGGCTGCGGGGCTGCCGTGGCCACCAGCAGTATGGCAACAGAGCTGGTAAAAGGAAAGTCCATTCAGGAGGCAATGAAAATAACGAATAAAGCAGTGATGGAAGCATTAGACGGCCTGCCTCCTGTAAAAGTACATTGTTCCCTGTTAGCAGAAGAGGCCATCCATGCAGCTCTTTGGGATTATGCCCAAAAGAACCAGATAGAGATTGCAGGACTGGAAAAGCCTAAAAGCGATATTAGCGAAGAAGAAGAGGAAGAGGAGTATTAAATCAGCCAAAGAAGCTTTTGGCTCTCGGCCCCGGGTTTTCCGGGGCTGTTATTTATGGAAATTATTATGAATCAGGAAAATAAAAAGAAAAAAGTAGTAGTGGGTATGTCCGGAGGAGTGGATTCCTCTGTGGCGGCCTATCTGTTAAAGCAGCAAGGTTACGATGTAATCGGGATAACCATGGAGATTTGGCCGGGTGAGTCAGAAGAATGTTCCCAGGAAAATGGAGGCTGCTGCGGACTGCGTGCAGTGGAGGATGCCAGAAGAGTAGCAGACAAGCTTGAAATTCCTCATTATGTGATGAATTTTAAGGAAGAATTTAAAACGCATGTGATTGATTATTTTGTAGATGCCTATCTTCATGGAAAGACTCCCAATCCTTGCATTGCCTGCAACCGGCATGTAAAATGGGAGGCTCTTCTTCATAAGAGCCTGGCCCTTGGGGCTGACTGCATAGCCACAGGCCATTATGCCCAGGTAACCTGCCTTAAGAACGGCCGGTATGCCTTAAAGGTATCGGCAACTGCAGCAAAAGATCAGACTTATGCCCTGTACTGTTTAACTCAGCATCAGCTTGCCCATACCAAAATGCCTGTGGGACAGTACACAAAAGAGGAAATCCGCCAGATTGCAGAGGAAATCGGCCTTTCAGTAGCCAATAAGCCGGACAGCCAGGAAATCTGCTTTATTCCGGATCACGACCATGCCAGGTTTATCCGGGAATACAGCAAACAGGAAATTCCGAAAGGGAATTTTATAGACAGCAGAGGAAATGTGCTTGGAGAGCATCAGGGGATCACCCGCTATACCATTGGTCAGCGCCGGGGGCTTGGCCTGGCTGTGGGAAGAAGGATTTTTGTGAAAGAGATCCGGCCTGAAACGAATGAAGTGGTAATTGGGGAAGGGGAAGATGTATTTTCCAATATTCTATACTGCGGGAATGTGAACTGGATGGCTCTGGACGGACTGCATGGGCAGGAGCAGACAGTTACGGCAAAAATCCGTTACAGCCATAAAGGAGCAGTCTGCAGGCTGAAGGAGCTGGAAGATGGCCGGCTGGAATGTAAATTTACAGAGCCTGTGCGGGCTGTCACGCCGGGGCAGGCAGTCGTGTTCTATTCCGGCGATGTGGTGGCAGGCGGCGGAACCATTTTATAAGGGGCGTATTTACAAATTAGATTTACTGTAGTAAACTGAAGGAAAAGCTTATATAGAGTATGTCCGGAAGTTTTCCGGCAGTACATGAAAAATGTACTCTCGGAATCTCTCTTGCACCTGCCTTTGTGGCTGATCTTCCGCCAGATATGCATAAATTTAATCAACGTACGTTCCACGTACGCCTCATAAATTTTTGCACATCTGATATAAAGATCATCTCACAAAATCAGGCACAAAGAAACTCCAAGAGTACATGAAAAAAGCCAGGAGGATGAAATAAATGAGAAAATATAGGACAAAGGCAGCAGGGGTGTTAGCTGCCGTATGCATAGGCACAATCCTTGCGTCCGGATGCGGCAAAGGCGATTACCAAAAGATGGAAACCGTATTAGCAGAGGAGGAATCTGGTTTAGAAGAGAAAGAAAGTCAGGAAAAAGAAGGAAACCAGCCAGAAACCAGCCGGATTGACCGGGAAAATACCATGGCTCCGGCTCCGGTGTTTACTGATGTTTCTGATACCGTATACATAAAAGGCAACAATGTACGTCTTCGGACGGTTCCGGATACCAGTGACAGCAGAACAGTAGCAGCAGTATTGAACAGCGGAACTTCTCTTTCCCGAACGGGTGACAGCCAGGAATGGTGCCGGGTAAGTTATAATGGTCAGGTTTTATATGTGTACAAAAGCCTGATAACGACTCAGAAGCCCCAGGCTTTAGCGGAAACCACAGCCCCGGCAGGCCAGGCGGCAGGTCAGGCTGCCAATTCGGCCCAGATATCAAACGGCAGTCAGGTTGCAGTAGACAGCAGTTGGAAATATGCAGACTATTCTGCCATTAAATCAGGAACAGCTACCATGTACCGCTCAGAAGCAGCAAACCGGAAAGGGATTACAATCTGTGTAAATGCAGGTCATGGAACCAGCGGCGGCGGAAATGTGAAAACAAAATGCCATCCTGACGGAACTGCGAAAGTAACGGGAGGAACCACCGGGGCCGGGGCTACAGAGGCGATTGCTGTTTCCAGCGGCATGACCTTTTTAGACGGAACGGCAGAAGCGAAGGTAACATTAGCTATGGCTAAGGTATTTAAGGAGAAACTTTTGGCAGAGGGCTATGATGTGCTGATGATCCGGGAAAGCGATGATGTGCAGTTAGATAATATTGCCCGTACAGTTCTTGCCAATAACCGGGCTGACTGTCATATTGCTCTTCACTGGGATTCAACAACCAGCGATAAAGGCGCTTTTTATATGAGTGTGCCCAATGTAGCTTCTTACCGGGCTATGGAGCCGGTAGCCTCTAACTGGCAGAAGCATAATAACTTAGGGGAAAGCCTGATTGCCGGATTAAAAGGGGCAGGAGTAAAAATCTTTTCCGGCGGTTCCATGGAGATGGATTTAACTCAGACTTCCTATTCAACGGTTCCAAGTATTGATATTGAGCTGGGCGACAAAGCTTCTGATCATTCTGCTCCAACACTGGATTTGCTGGCTTCCGGCCTGGTGGAAGGGGTAAATCAATATTTTGGGAAATAGTGCCTTTGCTGAAGATCCCCTGCCGTTTGGGCATGGGTGTCTGATAAAGAAAGGCAGGGATTTTTGCCCTTTCGTTTAGAGAAAATACAGCAGTGACTGATGGAGAAAGGCAGGGCTATGAAGTATTCAGAAGTGAAAACATTGTTAGAGAAGCTGCCGAAAGCAGAGCTGGGATTTTTTCCTACTCCCTTTTATAAGCTTGGGAATCTTTCAAAAGAATTAGGCGTCAACCTGTATATTAAGCGGGATGACTTTACAGGCATGAACCTGTTTGGCGGCAACAAGGTAAGGAAACTTCAGTATCTTATTGGGGATGCATTAAGCCAGGGATGCGAATACGTATTTACGTTTGGCGCTACCCAGTCGAATCATGCAATGCAGACCGTGTCTGTCTGCCGCCGCTGCGGGTTAAAGCCGGTTTTATACCTGGTGGCTCTTGTGGAGCCAGATAAGGAAGACATGCGGTCAAATCTTCTTTTGGATCATATTATGGGCGCAGAAATCCATATTGTAAATCTGCTTCCGGGGGAAGAGGAAGCAGATGCCGAAAAACGTTCCGTCCAAATGGCCAGGGAACACATGAAACGTCTGGAATCAGATGGACATAAGTGCTATGAGGTTCCGATGGGCGGAGCCAGCCCTATGGGAAGTGTAGGTTTTATAGAAGGATTTGGGGAACTGATGGAGCAGGCCAAAGATCTTATAGGAAAAGAACCGGATTATATTTACCATGCTACCGGAACTGGAGGAACCATGGCCGGGCTTTTGGCAGGCCGGGCTCTGCTTGGTTTTAAAGTTCCCATTATTTCCATTCATGTAAGCTGGAAAGATTCCGAATATCCCGGCAGGTGCGGGGATTTGGCAAATGAAAGTCTGAAGCTTTTAGGTATTGGGCCTTTGGTAGATGGCAGCCGGGATTCCAGGACGGATTTGAATTATTATCAGCCAGGGTATGAAATTCCAAATGAAGAGGCTTCAAATGCTATCCGCCTTTTAGCCAGGAAGGAAGGGCTGCTGGTGGATCCCGTTTATACAGGAAAGGCTTTTGCAGGTCTGCTGGATCATATCAAAACTGGAAAAGTAAAGCAGGGAAGCGATGTGGTATTCCTCCATACCGGCGGGGCTACGGCCCTTTTTGCAGAAAAAGAAATTTTGGGACAATTATTTTAATGTTCCACAGCATATGCGATTCATCACCTGTTCCCTTGGTATCTGCAAAAAGGCAGCCTTTGCCAGGCTGCCTAAAAGGAGGTATGAAAAGCATCTATGTAAAAAGGAAGAACTCCTTGTTTGCAGTTAATAATACCGGGCAAATGTGTTATTTTTGTGTTCGAATTTTGAATTATTTGTGAAAAGGAAGAATCCGCTTGTAAACTTCCTTGCCTAAATTTCCATCAGGCTGCGTTGTCAGCGGTCAACGATGCCACCGCATCCCTTTTTCCGCCTTGCTGATGAAAATTTATTCATCGCAGTTTTACCAGATATAATGTGGTCGGACACGCTCTAAACAGAGCAAAAGATAAATTGAATTTTCGGAATTGCAAAAATGGTTGTTAAAAAAGAAAATAAGGAGAAAATCAGACAAAAAATGCATTTGGCAAAAACAATAGAAATGAAAGAATTGTTTTTGCCAGATGCTTTGTTTGTTTTAGGCTTAAAAAGCTATATTTGTTTTTCCGGTATTTTTTATACCAGCATATCAATCGAACCGCTTTCAAAGGATGGAACAGACAGATCCATTCCTCCGGTATCTGCTCCGCCTGAGCCAATCACATCAGAAAGTTCCGGAACAGGTGCTCCGGTTCCGATATCAGTCATGGAGGAAAGCATATCATTCTGATCGTTTTTCCCATCTTCTGCAAGCTGTTTATTCGCATAATTCCGCTCATCACGGCGCCGTTTTTTCCTTCTGGCCTGGATCTCTTTTTCGATTTCCTGAGCCTTTTCCTGCTCCTGTTTCTTTTCCGCCCGCTGCCGCTGCCGCTGAAGCTGTTCTTCTTTGCTTAAATGCTGCAATTTTTTCTGGATCCGCTTGATTAATTTCTCCATCCGTTTGATATTGCGGGCGATTTTCTTAGCTTCATCTCCATCGGAAGCCATGGCAGCCATTCTTAAGTTTGCCAGTGCCCGCATAGCTTTTCCGGAAACCTGAAGCACATCAAAGCGGGTTTCTGACCGGGCAAGCAAAGCAGCAAGCCCTCCTACCGTATCCTCTGGAGTGGAAGCAGAGGTATTAAAGCCGTTTTTGTCATTCTTTTTCGACTTTTGAGAGGCTATGGACTCTGCCAAACGATTTAGCATGGCAAGTTCGTTTTCCTCTTCTGACGCTTTTGCATCCTTGCTGTCACGTCCTTCTTTGTCCTCTGCCTGGGAAACAGACTGAACTGTTTTGTCTGCGGCAGAAGATTTCTGTAATTTTTTTAGGCTTTCAGCAGCCTCTGTTTCTGCTTCTGTCTGGCTGTTTTTTTGCGGCGTAGTCTGATACATGACTGTGCCTGCAGCAGCCTGCCAGTTTCTGGCAGCAACTTTCATAAAATTCCTCCTTTCAGAAGATAATTGCGAAACATTTCTTTCCGTAACGGTTCTGTTTCAATCAGACAAAAACAGACTCCCATACAGCGGCAGGCCGCCCTTATTTTGTCTGGTTTGCCCAGAGGCGTATTTTGAATAAAGGTTTCGTAATTACCTAAAAGAGCATTCTCAAAAATCATATTCCAAATTCCTGGAAATGTGTAAAAGAGTATGCATAAGCCGTTCATACCATTCCATCTGTATGCTTAATATATCGGCTCATTTGCTGAAAACAAAATAATACCAGATAAAATATTTATTGACAAATTGTAGGATATTTGCTAGTCTAAAAAAGAACATATGTTCGATATAAAGCAAGCTTTATGAAATATTTGCAATGGGGCACCCAGCAAAAATGGGATTCAGAAAGTAAAATCAGAAAGGAATAGCTGTATGGACTATTATATTAAAGTAGGAAACACTCAGGTTCCGGTTACGGAAGAGATTTACAAGGTATACTGCCAGGGAACCAGAAAAGAGCGGTATTTTAAGGAGGGCGATTTCAGAAATAAAACATTTTTTTATGACGCTCTGGATACGGAAGAGATGAACGGAAGCGAAATATTTTATGATCCAACGGCAGAATCGGTGGAGGATAAGGCGGAACGCCATTGGTTTTTAGAAGGGCTGAAAGCCAGCATGAAAGAACTAAGCCAAGGTGAGCGGGAGCTTCTTTGCTGCCTGTATGTATATGGTGACTCTCTTCGCGGGATTGCAAAATCAAAAGGGATCCCGGTGACTACTCTTCAGGCGCGGCATCAAAGGCTTTTAAAAAAACTGAGAAAAAATTTAGAAAAATAATCGTACATATGTTCGATTTATCGGATGAATAGTAGAAGGAGGAGATAAAATGAAAAAAGCATTGCAGTGCGCAGCCAGGTGGCTTGTAAACTTGTTTTTCGCAGCAGCTTTACTGCTGGCGGCAGCGGTGTGGCTTCCGAAAGCATTCCACATGAAGGCCTATGTGGTAAAAAGCAGCAGTATGGAACCAGCTATCGGTGCAGGGAGCGTAGTTTACGTCAGCCAGTACAAGCCACAGGAACCGATTAGCCCAGGAGATATCATTTGTTTTCAGACAGGAGAGGCGATGGTGACTCACAGAATTGTGTCCATAGATCTGGAAGAGGGCACAGCAATTACGAAAGGAGATGGAAACCAAGTGAGTGACCCCAAACCTCTTTTGCTGGAAGATATCCAGGGAAAAGTCCGGTTCCATATTCCGGGAATCGGATATCTGCTTCTTCGATAATCTGCTGTTGGGATCCTAAGGCAAACAATTCCTTTGCAGATCAGTCTGCATCCGGTTTTCGGCCGATGGATCCTGATGTGAAAACATGAAGCTGAACAACCTTTTTGCTGGATAAAACCTTACTGTGAAAGCTCAGCGCCCCGTCGCTGAGCTGTGCGGAAACAGGGTCACGAAGCGGCATCTTCCATACCCGTTTTCTGTACATCCCCCGAAGGGTTCACAGAATCTCCGTTTATTCATGGTGGTGCCTAAGCGGGGCATGGGGTTTATAGGAAAGCGAAAAAGCAAAGAAGATTTCATGACTAAGAAAAAGAATACAAAAAAGGAGTATGGTATTAATGGAAAATTTGGAAAAAGAAAAACAAACAGTGATGCAGGAGGTGGAAGACAGCAAAAGTAAAAAGCCGCAGAAAAGAGGCAAGATTAAAAACAGAATTAAAATTATGGCAGCCATATGCCTGATTGCTATTTTAAGTTTAGGCGGAACCTTGGCATATATGACAGACTATGAGGCAGCCGAAAATAAGTTTACAGTAGGCAAAGTGGATTTTAACCTATATGAAACAAGCTGGGATGGGGAACTTCCTGACGGCAGCTATGCCACTCCTTCCAATGCCAGCCATTCCGATGCATTAGGGATCAATGAAGCAACTGATATGTATGCAGGAAAAGAGATACCAAAGGATCCGGCTATTAAAAATAACAGTAAAAATGATGCATACCTGAGAATGACCGTAACGATTCCTGTAGCCAGAGTTATAACTGCCGATGAAGACGGTAATTTAAACTTTGGAGGACAAGAGGCAGATACAGAACTGTTTACGTATGAAGTGAATCCGGATTCCGGAATGAGGCTGCTTTCAAGCCAGCCAGAAGAAAAAGATGGGTATCATATCTATGAGTATATTTATACCGGAGGAGGATGGAAGGAAATTCCGGTGCCGGCCGGGCATGATATTCCTCCGCTGTTTGATAAAGTTACCTTTGCCAATGTAACTGGCGGACAGATTGACGAGAGCACAGAGTTTATCCATGTAGATTTTAAGGCGATTCAGTCAGGCGGATTTGACAGCCCGGAACAGGCATGGAAAGCTTATCATAATCAATCAGGCGATAATTGACCAAAGGAAAGGGAAGCTGCTTTAAGGAAATTAAGTACAGGATATTGAAACATTTAAGCCGCTGTTTTTGAAATATCTTGTATTCTCAATCCATGGCACAGCTTCCTTCCAAGGCCAAAGGTCATCTGCCTGCTGTCTGAAATAAATGCAGACAGCAGGCAGATATCTTACATTATAGGAAATTGCGCCCTATAAAGTAAAATCCCCTGGAGGGTTCGCTGGAACGCCTTCCATTTATAGCGGTGTTCTAAGCGGGCATGGGAAGTTACTGCAATATCATTTCCGCCGCTATTTTCTGCAGATTGGAAGCCACTTCAGGTTCTAAATCACCAATGTAGGAACAATTTTCTGGTGATTCCTGGAAAATTACGGTGTAGATAGTACAAGCAGTCAGATAAGTGCCGGCAGGAGATGGATGCTGTCCGTCAGAATCCCACAATTCTATTTCCGGATAAGCTTCCATACAGCGCATAAAGCCGACGCCTGCGGGAATTAGTAAATCATCCAGTTCCTGGGAAATGGATATATAGTTTCCTGCCAGTATGGACTGGGTTTCTGTCACTGTATGCTGCTTCAGCCCGATTTTAATTCCTTTTTTTGGAGCCCAAGTC
This sequence comes from Lachnospiraceae bacterium, assembly GCA_022796475.1. Classification (GTDB taxonomy): domain Bacteria; phylum Bacillota; class Clostridia; order Lachnospirales; family Lachnospiraceae; genus Caccovicinus. Next base: position 10,879 of record JAAWIS010000085.1, read on the forward strand.
ATTAAAAAGGCCGTTTGGCCTCCTGCCGCTTTTATTTTTTCATCCAGATCCCGAGCGTATGGAAACATATCGTCTTCAACGGAAGAGGACAGGGCAATGCTGGTATTTTCCTGCAGTATTACGAAATTCCACTGCTTTCCGGTTAGTACCTGGTTCAGCATAGAGCCTGCTTTATCATCAGGATCTGAAAATTTTTTCAGGGAGTAATATCCTTGCGACAATTCATAAACATCGCTTTTATGATTCATGGCATCAGCAATATTGACAAATACTCGCGAAAGATTATTGTAGAACGTATGGCTGTTGCCCACAAATAAAATCTTGGGACGGGCGCCAGCGGCCGGATCTGGTACTTTCCATTCTACCTGTTCCTGAAAATCCATATGCTCTGTCTGATTTTCAGCATGAGTAGACAGACAGCCAGTTAATAGCGCTGCACTAAAAAGTATCGCTGCCATTTTATTGATTTTTTTCATATCAAAGCCTCCATTCTATCTTGCTAAAATTCAGAAAAATGTCAATATCTTTGGTAACTGATAAAAAATAGTCCTCCTAATTAAGAAACAAGTGACAAATTGATTCTTATTAATACTATTGTACACCATTTCTTAACGTTTTGTAAACATGAAAGTGAAAAAAATTTTAAATGACAGGTAAGATAACTTATCCCAGAGCGTGTCTGAAAATCTGCTTTGCAGAGCGAAAATCTATCAGGGCAAAATGATGCTTAACTGTTCTGTATTTGTACAACGGACACATATGAAAGCAAAAAGGATGCTGTAAAATCCGCAATTTTGAAGTACAGGGTGCAGCTATCAGCTTTGCACCCGCGTACCGTCCAACAGCGGTTTTTAAGCATCCTTTTATTGTGTTGTTTTAGAAAATTTTCTGTCTTTATGAGCATGAAAGCTTTGCTCAGTCCCAACAACCGATTTCTTCAGCAGATAATTGGCTTTTGCTGCATTTGGGGCAGGTAATTGGAGTTTGGTCTTCTGGTATCGTTACCGGGCTGCCGCATTTTGGGCATCCGGACATATATACGCTGCCCCGGTCCAAAAAACGAAAAACAGGCACTGACACAATATTATGGCAGGTTTTGCAAAGAGCCAGACGGTAATGGAACTGGAAAAAGGGATCTGGATCGCCTTTCGCATCATCCAAAATTTTTTTTTGGGTATTAACAGGAAATACTTGCAGAACCCGCTCAAAGGTGCCATGACTCCGGCCATGACCTGTGGATATCCTCCAGGTTTCATGACAAGAAGGGCATTGATATTCTTGAATCATTCCCATATATATACTCTCCTATTTTTAAACTATGCCCCCAGCAGGCTGAGGATACTTCCAGGAACCTGATTCGCCTGTCCCAGCATGTGCTGGCCGCTTTGAAGCAGGATTTGATTACGGACATGTTCGGTTATAGCAAACGCCATATCAGTATCCCGAATGCGGGATTCAGCCGCCGTGATGTTTTCAATCGTATTGCTTAAGTTTGAAAGGGTGTGCTCCAGGCGGTTTTGAACGGCACCGTAGTGGCTCCGCATTTCACTGACCCGATTAATGGCAGAATCAATATTTTCAATGGCTTGATTTGCGTCTGACGCAGTCAGGATATTGGTGTCTGAAAGCCTTAGTCCGGTACTGTCCAGGCGGAATAAATTCACTTCTAAGGTCTGGTCATGGCCTCCAACAGAAAGGATAATCTTTCCGGTAGCTCCTACAGACCATTTTCCAACATAAAAAGAGGAAGCGTCTGAAGCAACTGAATTGCCGATCAGGGATCCTCCGCCGGCTGACAGGGAACCGGCGATTACGGAACCGGCACCATCTTTGGAAGCAAAGGAAAGCTGGCGGACGAAATCAACCAAATCATTTCCGGGGTTATCAAATAAGGATTCTAGAGAAGCAGCGTCATGAATCAGACCACCAGTTTTTTGGCTTAAAGTTGCGTATAAGGAATTACTGGTTTTCAGATCACTGAAAATTGAATTTATGCCATTTGCAATACCAGCGCTTGAAACAGTTCCGCCTCCGTTGGCCAGATAGCCGATATATGCTGCTGCCAGATAACCGTGTCCATAAGGCCGATCTTTCACATCGTAAGCCTGTAAGTAGCGTTTAATCTCAGCATCCTGGGAGGTGTCATTTCCGCCGCTAAGCTGATTTGCAATCTGTTCCAGCTTGGAATTCCAGCCAGTGGTGAAGCCTCCGCCGGCAAGCTGTGCCGTTCCCTCTGTAAACCATTCCGGGAACTTTTCATGGCCGTTCCGCCCAAACATACCATCCGTTAAGGTGTACTGCATAACAGAATGCATTAATTCATGGGCAATGGTAGATTTTAAGGCTTCTTCTGACGCGCTGCCGCTTTTGATGGATTCATCAGTAAAGTCGCCGGTATCTACCGTTATTTTCATATTAAAAGGTCTGCCCTGGGGATAAAAAGAAGCTTGGGCGTAAGCCAGCATACCGCCGCCTCCGTCAAGATACTCAACGCGAAGCTCCATTTCAATTTTATCAGTTCCGATGTCACTTTTTAAGAAAGAAAAAGTGTCCAGAATTTGTGTAACTGCATTGGGCACATATTCTGTCGCAATTTTTTCAGCCAGCAAATCATAGCCTCCGCTGGAGGAAGAAGCCTGACCAGCACTGCCGGCATAGTTTACTTTTACCGTGTTGTTGCTTAAATCCAAGGTACAGCCATAAAAAGAAGTGAGGGTAATATCCCGTTTTGTTCCGCCATTCGTAAACAGAGGAACTCCGCTGAAATTAGTGGATTCGCCGATCCTGGATATTTCGTCCTTTAATGCCGTCATTTCTAAGTCCATCATGGCCCGCTGAGTTGCATTATATGTGCCGTTAGAAGCCTGGACAGCCATGCCTTTCATGCGGTTTAACATGGAATGGACTTCTGTTAGAGCGCCTTCTACGGTTTGAACCAGGGAGATACCATCCTGAGTATTTCGTTTCCCCTGATTCATGGCTGTAATCTGCGCACGCATCCCCTCTGATATGGCAAGGCCTGCCGAATCATCTCCTGCCCGGTTAATCCGGTAGCCGGAACTGAGGGTTTCCAAGTTTTTGGACATGGTCTGGCCCGTAGTAAAGATAATCCGCTGGGAATTAATGGCAGAAATATTGTGCTGGATTTTCATCCGGTTTCACCTCCACGAAACAAATTTGCTGACTGGTTTATTCATTGTACTGAATTTTTATTCAATCTACATGTTAACCCAATTAAATGCTTCCAACATAATAAAAGACTTATACTCTATTTCTACAGTATAAAAAATACGACAATAAGCAAGTCAGCTGCCCCCCAATCGGGGGGGTATCTGCTTGCTTACCCACCAACTAATATTATATATATCGACGAACTTTTTCGTTTGTTAAGAGCTGCTTTGCATAATTAAAAAATTAAGTTCATGATAAGAAACGGAGACGGAGGGATTCGAACCCTCGTACCGGGAT
>JAAWIS010000086.1 GCA_022796475.1 Lachnospiraceae bacterium
GTTTGCAGACCCACTTTTATTTTAGCACAGGAGTTTGCTTTTATCTTAAGATCTTCCCTCCCCCTGCAGAGCAGGGGGTTTATTTTTACTGTGACACAATATAAAAAGGATGCTGCAAAGTTTTCCCTCTGCAGCATCCTTTTAAATTGTTTGTGTTCTGTTTTATGATTCAGTAGCAACTCCGTTTTTCGTATAATAATCATCAAACAATTTATTAATAGCAGTATGAGTTTCTCCGCTGATAGATGGAAGGGAACCGCCCCATGCTTCTTCTGCTTGCTTAAATCCCTTTTCTACAGCTTCCTGCATTTTCTTCATCTTCTCAGGATCATCTCCTGCTAATGCATGTGCAAAATCGAAAATTCTTTGTGAAGTCTTGGAAACTCCCCAATAGCCATCTTCAGAAATTGCTTCTTGTGCCTCTGCCTTAGTCTGAGCGTCTACTGTATAATTGCCGCTGGCCATCATCTTCCAGAAATCATCTCCCGCCATGGAAGCGGTAATTCCCTGTTTCTGGAAATTTTGTACCATCATATTTGTAAAACGTGTCATCTGATTTGTTAAATCATCTTTTAAACTTTTTACTAATGCAGCACGTTCAGAATCAGTCATCTTGTTTGTAACTTTTGCATCACTGCTTAACTCAACACGATCTGTATCAGGAGCCTGCGGTTTTGCAGCAGCTTCATTTGATTTATTATCTGTTTTTGGGGTTGTTTCTACAGAAGCAGCAGCCTTTGCTGCGCCATATTGTCCTACATTTTGAGTATATTGGCGGGCTACCAAATCCTGGTTCACTTGATTTACCATAAAAAATCCTCCTTTTCTTTTCGATAAAATATGCAACTACACTATTATTTTTAAAGTTGCTTCTACAGGATATATCGGCATTTTAAAGAAAAAATAAAGGTTTTTAACTCATATTTTCATTAATCGTTTTCTGAATTCTATCATGCACTATATCTGCTATTTCTTTTGTTTTCATCCCTATATATTGTTCCGGATAAATAGGTTCCAGGTAATGGACCTGTACGGTTTCCTTCCTGATGGAAGAAATATCAAAAGGTTTATAGCAGTCAATCAAAGCTACTGGTACAATCGGGCATCTGGCATTTAATGCGCTTTTAAACGTACCTCCTTTAAAATCCAGCAATTGATTTTCCTTTTGGCTTCTGGTTCCTTCCGGGAATATCAAAAAATTTCTTCCATTTTTTACCTGGTCTGTAACCTGTTTGATTACTTCCATAGAAGCACGAATATCATTTCGATCAATTCCGATTCCTCTGATTAATGCAACTACCTGCTTTACTAAAATCCAATTTAAAGCCTCTTTCTTAATTACAATTCCAAAAGGTCTGGGGCAGGTTTCCAAAATTGCTAATGAATCATAATATCCCTGATGATTTGGAAACATAATAAAACCATCTTGTTTCGGAATATGCTCTGTCCCAAAACATTTTACAGTTACTCTTCCTGTTTTATTTACCTTTTTGACTACATTCTTTAAAAATCGATACCGTTCTTCCTCAGTATGGGAATCAGAAGGTTTGCTTAAACGGCATAATTGATAAAACCAGATTGGTACTCTGTAGCAATTTCTCAACACCATAAATGCAATTCGGTTCATGTCTTTATTCTTTCTGTCTTCATTTTAGTTGAGGCTGTCTTTGGCAGCTTCCTCAGAGGTATTTTCTTCTGTTTCTATTTCTACCTCTTCTTCCTCTTTCGCACCGCTGTCCCTTACCTTAGCGATACTGGCTACCCTCACATCTGAATCTTGATCCACATTCATCAGCTTAACCCCTGATGTATTACGTCCTATAATACTGATATCGCTAACTGCCATCCGAATTATAATACCTTCATTGGTTATCATCATAACTTCTCTGTGGTCATCCACTAATTTTGCACCGATCAAATATCCTGTTTTATCCGTTACCTTATAGCACAGTACCCCTTTTCCGCCTCTGAACTGTTGTTTAAATTCGCTGGTATAAGTCCGTTTGCCATATCCTTTTTCTGATGCAGTTAAAAGACACTCTCCCTGGCTTATGGTCTGCATTCCGATTACTTCGTCATCATCATCAAATTTCATTCCAATTACGCCCATAGAAACCCGTCCGGTAATCCTCACATCATTTTCATCAAAACGGATACACATTCCTTTCTTTGTTACTAAAAGGATATCTTCTCTGCTGTCTGTTACTTTTACTTCAATTAACTGATCATCTTCCCTTAAAAGGATTGCCTGAAGTCCTGTCTTCCGAACATAAGCATATTCTCTCATTGAAGTTTTCTTAATCATACCGCCGCTGGTAGCCATAACCAGATATTTCCGATCATCAAATTCCTTCATTGGTATAACAGCCGTTATCCTTTCACCTGGCATCATTTGAAGAAGATTTATAATGGCAGTCCCCCGGGCAGTCCGCCCAGCTTCCGGAATTTCATAAGCTTTCAGCCGGTATACTCGTCCTGTATCAGTAAAAAACATTACATAATGATGATTTGTGGTCATAAAGAGATCTTCAATATAGTCCTCTTCAATGGTCTGCATTCCCTTGATCCCTTTTCCTCCGCGGTTTTGCGCTTTGAAATTGTCAATGTCCATTCGTTTGATGTAGCCTAAATGCGTCATGGCAATTACAGTATCATCATCTGGAATTAGATCTTCCACTGACATATCATAGTCATAGCCAATACTTGTTCGGCGATCATCGCCGTATTTATCAGAAATAATCTGGATTTCTTCTTTTATCACACCTAATAATTTTTTCTCATCTGCCAGAATTGCCTTTAACTGTGCAATCTTTTCCTGAAGTTCTCGGTATTCATTTTCCAGTTTTTCTCTTTCTAAGCCGGTAAGAGCCCGAAGCCGCATATCAACGATAGCCTGTGACTGAACATCTGTTAATTCAAACCGCTCCATTAACTGAGTTTTCGCCTCTGCCACATTGGCCGAACTGCGGATAATATGGATCACTTCATCAATGTGATCCAGAGCTTTTAGCAGGCCTTCTAAAATATGTGCCCGCTCTTCCGCCTTATTTAAGTCATACCGAATCCTTCTGGTTACCACATCTTCCTGATGCTTTAAATAAAATTCCAGCATCTGCAGCAAATTTAAAACTCTTGGCTGATTATCTACTAAAGCCAGCATAATCACTCCAAAGGTATCCTGAAGCTGGGTATGCTTAAATAACTGGTTCAATAAAATATTTGCATTCACATCCCGGCGCAGCTCAATGCAAATCCTTAATCCCTCTCTGTTTGATTCATCCCGAATATCAGTAATTCCGTCTACCTTTTTTTCCTTTACCAGTTCTACAATCTTTTCGATCAGCCTGGCTTTATTAACCAGATAGGGAATCTCCGTTACAAGAATCCTTGTTTTTCCATTGGGAAGGGTTTCGATATTCGTCACAGCCCTAACACGAATTTTTCCTCTGCCGGTGCGGTAAGCTTCCTCAATGCCTAAACGCCCAAGAATAGTGGCACCTGTAGGAAAATCAGGACCTTTTATAATATCCATTATTTCTTCTATTGTGGTTTCTCTGTTTTCTTCTACTCGATTGTCAATGATTTTAACCACAGCGCCAATTACTTCTCGAAGATTATGAGGCGGGATATTGGTTGCCATACCAACTGCGATACCTGAGGTTCCGTTGCACAAAAGGTTTGGAAATCTGGCTGGAAGAACTACTGGCTCCCGCTCAGTTTCATCAAAGTTTGGAACAAAATCAACAGTATCTTTATTAATATCTGCCAGCATCTCCATGGAAATTTTGCTTAAACGTGCTTCTGTATACCGCATAGCAGCGGCACCATCACCATCAATAGAGCCAAAATTTCCGTGGCCGTCTACCAGCATATACCGGGTAGACCACTTCTGAGCCATATTTACCAGTGCACCGTAAATGGAGCTGTCACCATGGGGATGGTATTTACCCATGGTATCACCTACAATACGGGCGCATTTTCTGTGAGGCTTGTCCGGCCCATTATTCAGCTCTATCATCGAAAACAAAACTCGACGCTGAACAGGCTTTAATCCATCCCGCACATCTGGCAGGGCTCTGGAAGCAATTACACTCATGGCATAATCAATATAAAATTTTTCCATGGTTTTTTTTAGGTCTTTATCATGGACTTTGTCAAAAATATTTGGTTCCATTTTTTCCTCCTAAACCTTAAATCCATTTGCCTAACTGACAATGGAACTGATGCAGTAAAGAAAGTTCTGCCGCTTTTCATACAGAAAAAAGCTATATATCAAGCGTACCGTACTTTGCATTGGCCTCAATAAATTCTCTTCGGGGCTCTACCTGATCTCCCATCAAAGTGGTGAAGGTCAGATCCAACTCTGATGTGGTTTCATCGTCTACTGTAACCCGCAGAAGGATCCGGCGCTCCGGATCCATGGTTGTTTCCCAAAGCTGTTCTGCATCCATCTCTCCAAGGCCTTTATACCTCTGGATTTTATTGTTATTATCCCGTCCGATTTCTTTTAAAACCTGATTCAGTTCCTCATCACTGTACACATACCAAACCCTTTTATTTTTTTCAATCTTATAAAGTGGAGGCTGTGCAAGATAAACGTAGCCTTGTTTAATTAATTCCGGCATAAAACGATAAATAAACGTCAGAAGCAATGTACTGATATGGGCACCGTCTACATCGGCATCCGTCATCAGAATAATCTTATGATACCGCAGTTTTGTGATATCAAAGTCATCATGGATCCCTGTTCCAAATGCTGTAATCATAGCCTTTATCTCTGCATTGGCATAAATTTTATCAAGTCTTGCTTTTTCTACATTTAAAATCTTTCCACGAAGCGGAAGAATCGCCTGGTTTGCCTTATTTCTGGCATCTTTTGCTGATCCGCCTGCAGAATCTCCTTCTACAATATAGATTTCACAGTTCGCCGGATCCTTATCAGAACAGTCAGCCAGTTTTCCTGGAAGTGCCATACCATCCAGCGCTGTTTTCCGTCTGGTTAAATCCCTTGCTTTTCTGGCTGCTGCCCTGGCTCTTTGGGCTAATATAGACTTTTCACACATGGCTTTCGCCACAGAAGGATTCTGCTCCAAAAAATACGTTAACTGTTCACTTACAATCGCATCTACCGCGCCTCTGGCTTCACTGTTTCCTAGCTTTTGTTTAGTCTGCCCTTCAAACTGAGGTTCCTCCACTTTAATGCTGATAATAGCAGTTATCCCTTCTCTGATATCCTCGCCTGCCAAATTTCCTTCATTTTCTTTTAAAAGCTTATTCTTTCTGGCGTAATCATTAAAAGTTTTGGTCAGGGCATTTTTAAAGCCAGCCAGATGAGTTCCTCCTTCTGGCGTATTAATATTATTTACAAATGAATATATATTTTCTGTATAGGAATCATTATGTTGCATGGAAACCTCAACATATACCCCATCCTTACTTCCTTCACAGTATAAAACCTGGTTATATAAAGGCGTTTTCCCCTTGTTTAGATAGGTAACAAATTCACGGATTCCGCCTTCATAGTGAAATGTTTTTTCTCTTTTATCTTCCCGATTATCCCGCAACGTAATTTTTAAATCCTTGGTCAGGAATGCTGTTTCCCTTAAACGAATCTTTAATGTATCATAATCAAATACCGTTTCTTCAAATATTTCCTTATCCGGCAAGAATACTACCTTTGTCCCATGCTGGCTGAGATCGCATTCCCCTGTTTCTCTCAGGGAACTAACTGCCTTTCCTCTCTCATATCTTTGATTGTATATTTTGCCTTCCTGTCTGATTTCTACCTCCAGCCATTGGGAAAGTGCATTTACTACTGACGCTCCCACTCCATGAAGGCCTCCAGAAACTTTATATCCGCCATTTCCAAACTTGCCTCCTGCGTGTAAAATAGTAAACACTACTTCTACCGCAGATTTCCCAGCTTTTTTCTGTATTCCTACTGGAATTCCCCGACCGTCATCTATAACAGTTATTGAATTATCTTCATTTATGGTAACATCAATCATGTCACAGAACCCAGCCAAGGCTTCATCTACTGAATTATCTACAATTTCATAAACCAGATGATGCAGCCCGCGGATGGAAGTACTTCCGATATACATGCCAGGTCTTTTTCGAACTGCCTCCAGCCCTTCCAAAATCTGGATTTGATCTGCTCCATATTCAGTGCCCATATTTATCCTCCTATCAATTTGCCCCATGAGGCGGTTCAATTTTCCTTAAAAATAGTTCCCTCAGCAACCTTGAAAATCCGATCGATTGGAAATCGATGTCCAACAAAATCATCTAAACCAGTACAGGTAATCATGGTCTGGATGTGCCGAATACTATTTAACAAATGATTTTGACGGCTGCTGTCTAATTCTGACAAAACATCATCCAGAAGCAGAATGGGATAGTCTGAAATTAATTGTTTAACCAGTTCAATTTCAGAAAGCTTTAGCGAAAGAGCAGCAGAACGCTGCTGACCTTGAGAACCAAACTTTCGGATATCAATCTGATTAACCAAAAAGCTCATATCATCCCTATGGGGTCCGGTTCCGGTCGTTTTCTGCTTCTTATCCTGTTCCCTGGTTTGTTTTAAAGCAGCTAAAAAACCTTCTGGCTCCACATTAGGCTCATATTTTAATTCCAGATGCTCTTTCTTCCCAGTCAGGCTTCCATGAATTTCCCCGATCATATCATTTAATTTTCTGATAAACTGCTGCCGCTCCTGAATTACCTTAGAACCGAAAGCCGTTAGCTGCTGATCCCATATTTCCAGGGTTTCTTCATATTCTGGATGAAACGGCAGATCTTTTAATAATTTATTTCTCTGAACAATAATTTTATTATAGTTGATCAGTGAATGCACATACAGTTTATTAATCTGACACAGCTCCAAATCAAGAAAACGCCGCCGTTCAGAAGGCCCATTTTTAATAATATTTAAATCCTCCGGGGAAAAAAATACTACATTTGCAATACCAAACAATTCACTGGCTTTTCGGATTGGAATCCCATTGATAGCAATTCCTTTATTTTTATTTTTTTTCAGATGCATATCAATACGATACGATACATCTTCCCTGCGAACCTGAAGCTTTATGTGTGATTCTTCCTGACCAAACCGGATAATTTCTCTGTCTTTTGATCCTCTGTGAGATTTGGTAGTAGCGCATACATAAACCGCTTCCAAAGCATTCGTTTTTCCCTGAGCATTATCTCCATAAAAAATATTAGTACCAGGGCTAAAATCAAGCTGAAGGGACTTATAATTCCGATAATTTATAAGTTCCATGGATTCGATTACCATAGCTTTGTCCCTTACTTTATAATTTTAATGGTTTCACCCATATATTCCACCAAATCGCCCTCTGCCAATTTCTTACCTCTTTGTGTCGCAACTTGTCCGTTTACTGTAACTTCCCCATTTTCAACAGCATATTTGGCTGCCACGCCAGATTCTGCTAAGCCGGCTGCTTTTAAAGCCTGGCCTAATTTAATATATTCATCTCTTAATTTGATGATTTCCATTTTTTTCCCTTTCTTTCAGGCTATGTAAAAAAAATTTATAAAATCATGCTGGTGTCAAAATTTTGTCACATCTGCTACCGGATTGCTCCGCAATTTTTGAACCTGGGATCATAGAATTAAGCTGATGCATATTTATGCATTGATATACATTTTATATTTTTTATTTTTATCTTTGCATATAGAATGCATAAATATGCATCAGCATTCGTATTATTTATACTGCCGATGCGTTAAAATTAACTGGAAGAATCAGATAAATATAGTTATCGTTATCATCCCGGATAAAACAAGGTGATTTTGGATTCATCATATAAAGTGAAATCTCTTCATCATCTATAACCCGGAGTGCATCAATTAGAAACTTAGGATTAAAGCCGATCATAATATCTTTGCCTGTTTTAAATATCCCAATCTCTGCATTCATAGTTCCAAAGCTGGAATTTAATTTTAACTGCATAGAGGATTCAGTAATATTTAAAATTAATGGCTTTTTATCATTTTCCCGTATTAAAATAGTAGCCCGCTCAATGCAATCCAAAAATTCTTTTTTATTTACCTTTAATTTTGTTTCATAATCACTGGAAAGCATTTGATTAATTCTAAAATACTCTCCTTCAATTAACCGGGATACTACGATTGTTTGGTCAAATTCAAATAAAATATGATTCTGACTGAAAAAAATCCGAACTTCACTTTCATTGTCACCGCTTAAAATTTTGCTGATTTCACTTAATGTTTTTCCTGGAACGATGACTTTATAATGTTGGTAGTTGTTTTTTAAAGTAATATTTCGTATTGAAATCCGATGTCCGTCTAAGGAAACTACCTTAAGTTCATTTTCTTGGATTTCAAACAGCTCGCCTGTCATCATTTTATTACTGTCATTGGGAGAGATAGAAAATAATGTTTGACGAATTACTTCTTTTAATGTAAATTGTGAGAGTTCTATTTGATGATCTTTTTCAATATAAGGAAGATAAGAAAATTCATCACCATCTTTTCCTTGAATCTGAAATACAGAATTTTCACTGGAAATCGTGGTATTAAACATGGAATCTGATTCAATAGTAATCATTGAATCGGGAGATGATAGTTTACGTATAATTTCAGAAAAAAGTTTTGCCTCTAATGCAATTTTTCCTCGCTCTAAAATAGAGCCTTCTACTTTAGTTTCGATTCCCAGTTCCATATCGTTTCCGGTAAGCTTAATTTCTGATTCAGAAGCATCGATCAGAATGCATTCTAAAATTGACATAGTAGTTTTAGAAGGAACGGCTTTTAAAACGATATTAATTCCGCTTATCAAGGCGTCTTTTTGAAATGTTAATTTCATATGTTGATAACTTCCTTTCCTTGAGAAAATAGAAATAGTATATAATATATAGATAGATTTCCGTAGTAACCGCCGTAGGGGCTGTGGGTTTGTGCAAAACTAAAAAAAACGTTGCAGATATCAGAAAATTACGGGTTTATAGGGTTGTGGAAAACCTTTAAAATCATAAGGATGGTTCTGAAGGTTTTCCACATTGAAAAAATGCCCTGCAAATTAGTATCTTTTTCCACAATCAATAAACAAGAAATCAACAGGCTACTGTGGACTAATTTTTTTCTTTAATACTTCGATGGTATTGCGGAGAGAATCGTTTTTATTCATTTCATTTGATATTTTCTCTGCTCCATGGATAATCGTTGTGTGATCCCGGCCTCCCATATATTTGCCGATTGTTTGCAGCGGGATATCAATCATGGTGCGGCATAAGTACATAACTATCTGCCTTGGAATTACGATATCCCGGTTACGTTTTTGGGATGCAATATCTAAGGGAGTGATTCCGAAGTGATCACATACAGTCTGGATAATGGATTCAGGGGTGATTTCTTTGGCAGCATTGGGAGAGATTAAGTCTTTCAGGGCTTCTTCTGCCAATGCAATGGTAATATCCTGGTTTTTTCCTAATTTTGAAAGGGCTACAATTTTAGTCAGAGCGCCTTCTAACTCCCGGATATTTGATTTAATGTTGGTTGCAATGTACTTAATTACTTCATTATCAATGTTGTAGCCTTCCATTTCCTCTTTTTTCCGCAGAATTGCCATGCGGGTTTCATAGTCAGGTGACTGGATATCTACCGTAAGACCCCATTCAAAGCGGGAACGGAGCCGTTCTTCCAGAGTTTCGATTTCCTTAGGAGGTTTATCTGAGGAAATAATAATTTGTTTTTTCGATTCGTAAAGAGTGTTAAATGTATGGAAAAATTCTTCCTGGGTGCTTTCTTTTCCTATAATAAACTGAATATCATCGATCAGCAGCACATCATTATTCCGATATTTTTCTCGAAATTCTGTGGTAGTGATATTATTTTTATTACGGATTGCATCGATCAGTTCATTGGTAAATTTTTCCGAAGTTACGTATAAGATTTTAGCTTTCGCGTTATTTTTTAATATAAAATGGGCAATGGAATGCATCAGATGGGTTTTTCCCAGACCAACGCCTCCATAGATAAAAAGTGGGTTATAAACTTCACCAGGTGATTCTGCCACTGCTAAAGATGCAGCATGGGCCAGGTTGTTGTTTGCTCCTACCACAAATGTGTCAAATGTATATTTTGAATTTAGATTAGCGCTTTGCAGTGCTTCCTGGCTGACTTCTGGTTGGTTATCAGAAGATAGTTGGCTGGTTTCTTGCAAGGATGCATGTTTTTCGGCATCTTCTTTTGAAATAAAATCGACTTCACATTCGATTCCGGTCTTTTCTTCGATGGCTACTTTTAAAAAAAGGCCGTATTTTTTTTTGATATAACCGATCATAGTACTGTCTGGGACAATGATCATTACGTTTGATCCATTTACAGAGTGAACCTGAAGAGGCAGAAGCCAGGTTCGGTAGGATACATCCATAATATCGTGCTCTTCCTTTAAATATAATAAAATATCATCCCAGTTTTCTTGTAATTTTGTTAACATATCCAATCTCCTGATGATTAGTAGGGTAAGAGTAAAAGAAGCGTATAAAAGCCCAATCTACCCTATATTGTACATTAAATGCGATTATTTTTCAATGAAAATCATAAAATTAGAAAAAAGTATTGTGGATAACTAGGTGTACAGGCCGTGGGAACTGTGTTTATTTGCTGTGGAAGAAGGATTCATCCACAAAAATAAGCGTTCGTTGAAGAAATCTTGTCCACAGATAAAATTGCCAGAAAATATCAGCATTATTGATAAGCTGTGGGGAAAAATATCAAACTTATACACAGTTATCCACAAGTTATGCACAAGTTGTGGATAACCTTATGTAACCTGCAGAGTTTTACACAAATATTTTTGTAATTTATGCTTGACGAACTATTATGTTTTCTATATAATTGAGAAGATGTTTAATTAAAATAGTCGGAATATGTGTATTCATACTTTATGTAATATGCAGTTGAGTAAGAGGAGGTGTGTGCAACTATGAAGATGACCTATCAGCCAAAAACCAGACAGAGAGCAAAAGTTCACGGTTTCAGAGCCAGAATGAGCAGTGCCGGCGGCAGAAAAGTATTAGCTGCCAGAAGAGCAAAAGGAAGAGCAAAATTAACAGCTTAAGAGAGCTGACACATCAGGCCGCAAGAAATTGTGGCCTTTTGTTTCTTCTAAAAGAAAGTTTTCACAGTAACCCCCCATGCCCCGCTAGGGGCGCCACCATAAATGAAAGGGGGTTACTGTGAACCCTCCGGGGGATGTGCAGAAAACGGGAGTGGAAGTTGCCGCGTTGCGGCCCCGTTTTCGCACAGCTTGGCGGCGGGGTGCCAAGCTTTCACAGTACCCCCCATGCCCCGCTTAGGGCACCACCATAAATGAAAGGGGTTACTGTGAACCCTCCGGAAGGATGTGCAGAAAACGGGCATGGATGATGTCGCTTCGCGACCCCGTTTTCGCACAGCTTGGCGGCGGGGTGCCAAGCTTTCACAGGAATTTTTTTAAGAAGGAAGATGCATGAAACGATTTCCATCGATTAAAAAAAACAGTGATTTCCAGCGGATATACCGCGGCGGAAAGTCTTATGCCAACAAGCTTCTGGTAATGTATGTGGAAAAGACGGGGGAGCCGGAAACCCAAATTGGAATTTCGGTAAGCAAAAAAGTTGGCAACAGTGTGGTCAGGCACCACATTTGCAGATTGATCCGTGAAATTTTTCGATTTAACAAACACAAGATTCAGACTGGATTAAACATTGTTATTGTTGCCAGACAGGCAGCAAAATTTTCAGATTATCATCAATTGGAGGGTGCATATCTGCACCTGTGCGGACTTCATAACATAAAAAAAGAATCGAAGTGAGATTTATGATTGTAAAAGTAATGATTGGTATGATAAAGTTTTACCAGAAATATTTATCTCCTTTAAAAATAAAAACTCACTGTATTTATGTGCCTACGTGTTCCCAGTACGCCCTGGAGGCACTTACAAAGTATGGCCCATGGAAAGGTACTTGGTTGGCTTGCAGAAGGATTTTGCGCTGTCATCCTTTTGCAGAAGGCGGTTATGATCCAGTTCCGTAACGTATGAGGAGGTACTAATTTGGATTTTATGGTGTTAACAAAAAGCGGAGGTTCGATTTTAGGTCCGATTGCAGATGTATTTGGTTATGTAATGAATTTTCTGTTCCTAATGACCAGTAAAATTGGCATCTTAAATATTGGCTTATGTATTATCTTGTTTACGATTGTAACTCGTTTGCTGCTGCTTCCGCTTACCATTAAGCAGCAAAAAACATCGAAATTAATGAATGTAATGCAGCCAGAGCTGAATGCCATTCAGAAAAAATATAAAGGAAAAGACGACCAGCAGTCTATGATGATGATGCAGTCGGAAACGAAAGCGGTATACGAAAAATACGGTACTTCTATGATGGGAGGATGTCTTCCTCTTTTGATTCAGATGCCGATTTTATTTGCTCTTTACCGGGTAATTTATAATATTCCTGGTTATGTTTCTTCTGTTAAAAGCTATTTCGAATTAATTGTGAATGCACTTCCGGCTGGATTTCAGTCTAATGCAACATTTCAGGCATTGGCAGAAACCCATAATATGGTAGGTGATAAATTTGATTTCAGCCAGGTTAATACGGTAATTGATTTATTATATAAACTGACGGACAAGCAGTGGGGAGAATTAACGGCTTCTTCCGCATTTCCGAATTTATTGGAAATTACAACGCAAAATGGGGAAAATGTAGTAAATGCCATTCACAGAATGCAGAATTTCTGTAGTGTGAATATTGCATATACGCCTTTTACCATTATTATGGATTTTTTTAATGGATTAAAAAGCGGAAATTCAGGTTCTGTTTTAGTTGTGGTTGCGGCTTTGTCAATTCCGATTTTAGCAGGACTTACCCAGTGGTTCAGCAGCAAGCTGATGATGGCCAGCCAGCCTAAGCAGGATCCGGATGCACCGGGAGCAGGCATGATGAACCAGATGAATGTTATGATGCCTTTAATGTCTGTATTTTTCTGTTTTACTTTTGCTTCCGGTATTGGTATCTACTGGATTGCTCAAAGTGCAATTATGATTGTACAGCAGTATATCTTAAACGGTTATTTTAATAAAGTTGATATTGATATTTTGATCGAGAAAAATTTGGAGAAGGCAAATAAAAAGAGGGCGAAACGAGGACTTCCTCCGGAGCGGATGAACCGCAGTGCAAGTGAAACCCTTAAATTAATGCAGGAGAAGGAAAACAGGGAAGAGGAAAAGCGGATGGAGAAGATGGCAAAAACCAAGGCCATTGTGAAAGACTCTACCGAATATTATAATAAGGACGCAAAACCTGGCAGTCTGGCTTCAAAGGCGGCTATGGTTCAGAAGTATAACGAAAGAAACAGTAAGAAGTAGGAGGGGTTCTGTTATGGATATGATTACAGTTTCTGCAAAAACAGTAGATGAAGCAATTACGAAAGCTTTAATTGAATTAGAAACCACCAGTGATAAGTTGGTTTATGAAGTGGTAGATAAAGGAAGTGCCGGATTTTTAGGAATCGGCGCAAAGCCGGCTATTATTCGTGCACGGAAAGAACTGACTTTAGAGGATAAGGCAGTAGAATTTTTAAATCAGGTATTTGATGCTATGAAGCTTTCTGTTACCATCGAAACCTCTTACAGCGAAGAAGAAAAGGAAATGTCTATTAATCTGGTTGGGGATGATATGGGGATTCTCATCGGAAAAAGAGGGCAGACACTGGATTCTCTGCAGTATTTAGTTGGAATGGTAATTAATAAAGGCAGTGAAGGCTATATTCGGGTAAAGCTGGATACGGAAAATTACCGCAGCAGAAGAAAAGAAACGCTGGAAACATTAGCTAAAAATATAGCTTATAAGGTAAAGAGGACAAAACGTTCTGTGTCACTTGAGCCTATGAATCCGTATGAAAGAAGGATTATCCATGCGGCTCTTCAAAATGATAAATATGTTACTACCAGAAGTGAAGGAGAAGAGCCTTTCCGCCATGTAGTAATTTCTTTAAAACGGGATCATGGCAGAAGGGAGAAAAATCAGCATAATCAGTTTTTGGCTGAACACGGAGAAAATGCATAAGGTTTAAAGACATTGAATGATTATATATCGGATTCAATAGTTTAAAAAACAAAAAGAGGTGCAGGCGACTGAACTTGCAGCAGGAAGGCTGCCGGGAAGTTAGGCACCTCTTTTTTACTGTGAAAGCTCAGCGTTCCATCGCTGAGCTGTGCGGAAACGGGGTCGCGAAGCGGCATCTTCCATACCCGTTTTCTGCACAT
>JAAWIS010000087.1 GCA_022796475.1 Lachnospiraceae bacterium
AGCTGACGCCGAAAGATTTGAAGGAAAGCAGCATGAAGCAGTATGCAAAAGAATTGATGATGGAGCGGTGCAGCGGGTATTGAGGAGGAATTTAACGGGGGAGAATGGGCAGGTGATATGCCTGCTACAAAAAATAGATGGGAAAAGGCGCTGTGTAAGTCATTGAAGAACTGGAAACAGGTATGATGAGTTCCACAGTGATTTAAGTATAAAGCCCATAGTAACAAGAAGAGGTATATAGGTATGGGATGTATTGATTTACACAATAAAACAATATTGGTGACAGGAGCTGCCGGATTTATTGGCTCTCACTTAGTCAAACGCCTTTACGAAGATGGGGAGGATATGACAGTCATCGGCATCGACAACATGAATGACTATTATGATGTGGGATTGAAGGAAGCAAGGCTTTCTGAGCTGTCAGTACATCCTTCATTTGTTGCTGTAAAAGGGAGTATTGCTGATAAAGAGCTACTCAATGAGGTGTTTGAAAAATACAGACCTCAGATTATTGTAAACCTCGCTGCACAGGCCGGTGTGCGCTATTCCATCATGAATCCGGATGCATATGTGGAGAGCAACCTGATCGGATTCTACAACATTTTGGAAGCTTGCCGTCATTCTTATGATGATTATGATGAAGGAAAAGCTTCTGTGGAGCATCTGGTGTATGCTTCTAGTTCGTCTGTCTATGGTTTTAACAAGAAAGTGCCATACAGTACGAATGATAGGGTTGATAATCCGGTTAGCCTTTATGCTGCCACAAAGAAAAGTAATGAGCTGATGGCTCATGCTTATGCAAAGCTGTACAACATTCCGTCGACTGGTTTGAGGTTCTTTACAGTGTATGGTCCGGCTGGACGGCCCGATATGGCCTACTTCAGTTTCACAGACAAGCTGAGAGAGGGAAAGACCATACAGATTTTTAATTACGGTAATTGTAAGAGAGATTTTACGTATATTGATGACATTGTGACTGGTGTGGTGAAAGTGATGGAGAAAGCGCCTGACAAGGCAACCGGTGAAGATGGCCTGCCAGTACCGCCTTATGCTCTGTATAACATTGGGAACAGCCATCCAGAGAACCTTCTGGACTTTGTACAAATTTTGTGTGAGGAACTGGTAAGAGCTGGCGTTCTGCCAGAAGATTACGATTTTGAAGCTCACAAGGAGCTTGTCCCGATGCAGCCAGGTGACGTGCCTGTGACATATGCAGATACAGGTGCTCTGGAGAGAATTTTTGGATTTAAGCCTAGCACTGATTTAAGAAAGGGACTGCGGCGGTTTGCTGAGTGGTATCGAGAGTTTTACATGGAATGACTCAATTATTAATGTGCTAAAAGGCATGATATTTGTCCACAGCATGGAGCTTTTTTCGGAAATTGTGGCTGTGGTATGAGGAGAAAAGTGATTATGAGAACCTTCAAAGATTTGAAGATTGCTGTTGCTGGTACAGGGTATGTAGGATTATCAATTGCCACGCTGCTGGCACAGCATCATACAGTAATAGCTGTAGACATTGTTCCTGATAAGGTGGATCGAATTAACCAGAGAAGATCGCCTATTCAGGATGATTATATTGAAAAATATCTGGCTGAAAAGGAACTGGATCTGACTGCTACACTTGATGCAAAGGAAGCTTATTCTGATGCTGATTTTGTGGTGATCGCAGCGCCTACAAACTATGACAGCAAGAAAAATTTTTTTGATACATCTGCCGTTGAGGCTGTGATCAAACTGGTGCTTGACTATAACCCGGAAGCCATCATGGTGATTAAGAGTACCATTCCAGTTGGTTACACAGTTTCCGTGCGTGAAAAGTTCCATTGTAACAACATCATCTTCAGCCCGGAATTCTTACGTGAGTCCAAGGCTTTGTATGACAACTTGTATCCGACAAGGATAATCGTTGGTACAGATGTGAAGGACGCACGGCTGATAAAGGCTGCGGAAACATTCGCTGGATTGCTCCAAGAGGGTGCTGTCAAGCAGGATATTGACACTCTGCTTATGGGGTTTACAGAAGCTGAAGCAGTAAAACTGTTCGCAAACACATATCTGGCTCTCCGTGTGGCATACTTTAACGAACTTGACACATATGCGGAGAGTAAGGACCTAAACGCTCAGCAGATCATCGAAGGAGTTTGTCTGGATCCGAGAATCGGAACACACTACAACAATCCAAGTTTTGGCTATGGCGGATATTGTCTGCCAAAAGATACCAAACAGCTTCTGGCCAACTATCAAGACGTTCCTGAGAACTTAATTGAAGCTATTGTTGAAAGTAACAGGACGAGGAAGGATTTTATTGCAGATCGTGTGCTGGAGATTGCTGACGCTTATGGTGCAAATGATAGTTGGGATAAGAGCAGAGAAAAGGAAGTCGTAGTTGGAGTGTATCGGTTGACTATGAAGAGCAACAGCGATAACTTCCGTCAAAGCTCTATTCAGGGTGTTATGAAGCGAATCAAGGCTAAAGGTGCCACTGTGATAATTTACGAACCAACATTAAAAGACAGTGAGAGGTTCTTTGGAAGTTTGGTCGTTAATGACTTGGATAAGTTTAAGAAGATGTCTGAGGCCATTATTGCAAACAGATACAATGACTGCTTGGATGATGTGAAGGAAAAGGTATATACACGTGATCTGTACAGGCGTGATTGAGAGGAGTTATCCATGTGGAATGACGAAGCACAACACGTATTTCTGGTGGGGGCGAAGTCTTTAGGAGCTTACGGAGGGTACGAAACTTTTATCAATAAGTTAACAGAGTATCACCAAAACAATGAAAAAATTAAATACCATGTAGCGTGTAAGGCAAACGGTGACGGCTACATGGATCTGAATAAAACAGAAGGTGCAGAGATTATTTCTGAGCACAAGTTTCGCTACCACAATGCGGAATGCTTTCGGATTCACGTCCCAGAGAAGCTGGGACCAGCACAGGCAATTTATTATGATGTGGCCGCACTGAAAGAATGCTGTAAGATTATGAAAGAGCAGAAAATTCATCAACCAATTGTGTATATCATGGCCTGCCGAATTGGACCGTTTATGAAGCACTATTATAAAAAGATTCACAAATTTGGCGGCAAAGTTTACTTGAATCCTGATGGCCATGAATGGATGAGAGCCAAGTGGAATAAATCGGTACGGAGGTATTGGAAAGTGTCTGAGCAGATGATGGTGAAATGGTCAGACCTGGTGATCTGTGATTCTGTAACCATAGAGAAGTACATACATAAGTGTTATGACAGGAAAGGAATCGGAAATAAAAATCCGAAAACTACATTTATTGCTTATGGGGCGGAAACCAGAAAAAGCAAACTGGCAGACGACGATAAAAAGCTAGTTAACTGGTATAAATCAAAAGGTCTGAAAGCTCATGAGTACTATCTGGTTGTTGGACGTTTTGTGCCTGAAAATAACTATGAAACGATGATTCGGGAGTTTATGAGAAGTGGCAGCAAAAAGGATTTTGCAATCATTACTAATATGAATGAAAAATTTCTGGATGAATTAGAATGCAAGCTTCACTTTAGGGCAGATAAGAGAATAAAATTTGTCGGTACTGTGTATGATCAGGAAATGCTGATGAAAATTCGAGAAAATTCTTATGGATATTTTCATGGCCATGAGGTTGGAGGTACAAATCCATCTTTACTTGAGGCATTGAGCAGTACCAATCTTAATTTGCTTTTAGATGTTGGATTTAACAGGGAAGTGGCAGAGGATACTGCTATTTATTGGACAAAAGAGCAGGGAAATTTGGCTGGATTAATAGGAAGAGCAGATGAGATAAATGCTGCAAAACGCTTGCAATTAGGTCAAAAGGCAAAACAAAGAATCAGAGATGTATATAGTTGGAAATATATCTGTGAAAGATATGAAGAAGAATTTTTGAAATAAGAGGGACAATATGAAGATTCTTGCGATACATAATTTCCACAGAAAAGGCTCCGCCAGCGGAGACGATCAAGTTTATAAAAGTGAAACAGCGCTGCTGGAGAGTCATGGAAATCATGTAATCCGGTATACGGTTTCAAATGATGAGTTTGATAACGCGGGAACATTTGGTAAGATTGCAGCTACGTTTGGCATGATGTGGAGTTTTAAAAACTATAAGGCAGTTCAGCAAATTATAAGAAAAGAACGGCCGGATATCGTTCATATTCATACATTTTTTCCTCTGTTATCTCCTTCCATACTTTATGCAGCTAAGCGATGTGGAGTCCCTGTGGTGGCCACACTCCATGATACTCGTTTTGTGTGTCCGTGTTCTACCTCTCTGCGTGTGACGCAGCTCTGCAACGAGTGTGGAGATGGGCACTATTTTAGAATGTGCAAGTATGCCTGCTTCAAGGGGAGCCGCCTGCAGAGCTTCCTAGTGGCAGGAATTTTTAAATATCACCGTATCAGAAAAAGCTTCTATAAACAGATTGATCAGTATATTTGTCTGAATGAGAATCAGATTAAATTGTTGACCGATATTGGGTTCGATAAAAAGAAAATAATTAAAAAGTATAACTTTGTGCCGGATACTGAAGCAAACCTGAAAGCTGTTAAGATTAATGGACTTCCTGAGCGATATGTTATATTTTATGGCCGTATTGGTGAGGAAAAAGGAATTAGAATTTTGATGCAGATCTGGGATGATCCTCGCATGAGCAAAATCCAGCTCGTAGTGATGGGTAGCGGTTTGCTGGAGGACGAGTTCAGATCATGGGCAGGCAAGAAGGATAATGTCTATTTCCTGGGATATACACAGCATGAAAAATGCCTCGGTATTGTTAAGGGTGGTGAATTTGTTATTTTTCCATCTATCTGGTATGAAGGCTGCTCTATGGTTGAAATTGAAACGGAGAGCCTTGGAAAAGCACTGATTGCTACAGATCTTGGTTTCTCTATTGAGGCTATAGAGAATGGTGTGAATGGTTATAAGGTTCCGTTAGGTGATGTAAATGGCTTTGTAAATATTATCACTGAACTATGGGAAAAACCTGAGATGTGTAAAAAATTAGGTGAGAATGCCCGGGCAGACTATGAGGAAAAGTATTTGCCAGAAGATAATTATCAGAAATTGATGGAAGTGTATGAGAAACTAAAATAGAGGGGATAACAGATTATGGAAGCCCAATGATACCTAGAGAAGATGCAGGCATCTGCAGTCATATTATTTTTTGCTGGAACCGTAGTAACGACATCTTTAATATTCGGATTTGAAGGGCTAATTAAATAAGGAGATCATAATTGTGAATTCTAATATTGAAACAACAGATAAAATAATCATTTTATTAAATACGGCTATAAAAGTACTTCGTGGGGGGGTACGACGTATATTTTTGAAACAGGCAAGCGGTATGCTCCTCATTGGAAAGCATGTTCAGATTACCCATGGCAAGCATATAGCCTGTGGAAAGAATGTGAAGTTTGAGGACTATGCTGAAATACACGGACTCTGTTCGAAAGGGCTAATATTTGGGGATTCTGTCACTATCAGTCGTGGTGTCATGATTCGCCCTTCCAGTTATTATGGTGGAGATCTTGGTGTTGGATTGACCATGGGTGAACATTCGTCTATTGGTCCATATGGTTATGTAGGCTGCTCCGGCAAGATTACAATTGGAAAAAATGTAATGTTTGGCCCTAAGTGCAGCCTGTTTGCCGAAAATCACAATTTCTCTGATACAGAGGCTAGTATTAAGGGACAGGGTGTCAATCAAAAAGGAATTGTAATAGAGGATGACTGCTGGATTGGGAGTAATGTTATCATACTTGATGGCGTGACCATCGGAAGAGGATCTGTGATTGGAGCTGGAACATTGATAACAAAGGATGTTCCTGCCGGGAGTATTGTGGTTGACAAAAGAAACAAAATAATGCGGGCAAGAGGATAACTGCCTTTCGGCAGGGTGCCGCTTGCCGGAGGAAATAAGTTATGAGTGAAAATGAAAATCAAGTAAAAAGAATTCTATATGTTCGGTGTGCTCCTTATAAATTAACCTTTGATAGTTATAATTTACAGGAAGTAGGTTTAGGTAACGCATTTTGCCGAAAAGGTTATGAATTTGATCTTGTCTACTATTCAAAGGAAAATAGAGATCAAATTATTCATGTAGGTGATAGAAAGCTTAGAATTTTATGGAGAAAAGGTTTTAAATTTTTGAGAACGGGAATTTATCCGTTTTTAATAAAGAAAAATTTTTTAAAAAAATATGATATTGTAATCACTTCAGAATATAGTCAAATAATGAGCGTTATTTTAGCAAAAAAGCATAATAACGTTTTTTTATACAATGGTCCTTATTATAACATGTTCAAGATTCCATTTGCTGAGTTAATATATGATAGATTATTTTGTAAAAAAATAAATCAGTTAACAAAGAAAACCTTTTGCAAGACTCAGTTGTCAGCGGATTATATTGCCAGAAAAGGTATAACAAATACAATCGTTGCTGGGGTAGGTTTTGACGCAGCAAAATTTGAAAATGAAAAAGAAGTAGAAACAAATACCAAAATACTTTTGGAAAAAATGAACGGCTATAGAAATCTCTTATATGTTGGAAGTATTATTCCACGTAAGAATATTGAATTCATTATCAAGACATTTGTAAAGCTAAAAAAACAAAAGTTTCAATATAGAGATGTCCAATTAATTATAGTTGGGAAGGGGGATGCGGCATACAAGCGAAAATGTCAATCGTTTGTACCCAGCGATTTAGAAAATTCAGTGATATGGTATGAATTTATAAAAAATGCTCAGCTTAAATTTATCTATCAAGCCGCACAAGTTTTTTTGCTGCCATCGATACACGAAATTTTTGGTATGGTTCTTTTAGAGGCGATGTATTTTGGACTTCCTGCTATTTCAAGTCATAGCGCCGGTGCCGGAACACTGATTAAAAATAAGGCCAATGGTGTTATTGTTGAAACGTTTGATGAGAAGCAATGGGTAAAGGAAATAGAATCTATTTTGGACAATCCTCAATTAGCAAGGAAATATAGTGAAGCGGCAAATAAAACAATTTGTGATGAATTTCTTTGGGATCAAATTGCAGGTAAAATAATTGAAATTATAAATTGACTAGAATTCTAATTAAATAGATAAAAAATATTGGCAATAAGTAAAATTGGATGAAAAGAAAGGAAATTTATGTCAAAAAAAATAGCTTATCTGATTTCGGCATATACAGAACCTAAGACATTGGCGAATTTGATTAAAGCAATCAATACAAGTTTTGCAGATATTTTTATACATATAGATAAAAAGGTTGATGCAGGGCCTTTTTATGAGATGATCAATCTTTCAGAAAATATCTATTTTGTTCCAGATAATCTTCGGATAAAGGTATATTGGGGGGGTTATTCTCAGGTTGAAATGCAGGAATCCTTGATAAAGTATATGTTTTCTTTTAAGAGAGATTATGATATGGCAGTCAGTCTAACAGGAACAGATTATCCAATCGTTTCAAATAAGACAATATTAAAAAACTTAAGTGATACAGAAAAACAATATATAATTGGCTACAATATATCGAACGAAGAATATGTTAATGGTTCAAAAAGACCACCTCACAAAGATAGATTTGTATATTACTATAGGATGGATGGAAATAGGATAATTAGAGGGGTGATGCGGCGCTTAAAAATAAAAAAGGTCCGTTCATATGAGGATTTGAATTATAATTTTTATTATGGGAGTGAATATTGGGCATTATCTTATGAGTGCTTAAAAGAAATAGTCGATATATATGATCATGATAAAAATCTGCAGAGCATTTTGAAAACATCATTTGCACCCTCTGAATCTTGGATCCATACTATTTTTTTTAATTCGCAATGGAAACACTATGGAATCCAATATGAGGATTGGAATCACAGAGAACTGCAATATCTTTCTCCGTTAACGTATTTTGATTATAGGGGAAGAGTAAAGGTTTTAAAGGCAGATGATTTTGAAACAGTGCTTAGTTCGAAAAAAATGTTTGCAAGGAAAATTATTGTAGGGGAAAGTGATACTCTTATAGCTAAAATTGATAAAAGTAGAAATGATATTATAAATGAAGGATGAAACTAATGAAATAATTAAATTAGTATTTTAGAATTGATGAGGGATGTACTAATGAATTTTTGCTTTGTGATTTTGCATTATAGAACGGCTGATGATACGATTGAATGCATTGCATCAATTGAAAAGCTTGATGGTGTTTTCAACATTGTTGTTGTCGATAATGCTTCTAATAATGGAAGTATAGAAAAGGTGGAAAAATTAGTTGGCAATAGGCAGAATATTTATATTATAAAAAATAACAAAAATCTAGGATTTGCTGACGGAAATAATATCGGGTATCATTTTGCAAAAAATGATTTGCAGGCTAATTTTATTGCCATATGCAATAATGATACTATCATCAATTCGGATGATTTTATTCAGAAATGCAAGGAATTATATGAAGAAAAGAAGTACTGTCTTTTAGGACCAGATATAGAGTCATTAATTGACCATGGACATCAAAATCCAATGATTGTAAGTGAACCTGATGTAAGAAAAATAAAAAAAGAAATTTTAAGATATCAAATTTTGTATGCTTTAAGCAAAATAGGAATCTTTGATTTTTTGAAAAAAGGAAAATCTAAAGTATTAAAAACAGAAAAAAGGGATGTATTATTAGAATTAGCTGAAAATGTTCCGCTCCATGGATCATTTATTGTGTTTTCTCCGAAATTTATTGAAAACGAAGACATTGCATTTAGAACAGGTACTTTTTTGTATATGGAGGAATCGATACTTTTTCAATATTGCAAAAAAATGGGATATAGAACTATTTTTTATCCAGCCATTAAAGTTTTACATAAAGAAGATTCATCAACAAGCTCTCTATTTGCAGCTACCAAACAGAGAAGGGAGTTTGTTTTCAAAAATATGATTCAGTCATTAAAAGTATATTGTGATATTTTTAGAGATACTTGAAATAAGGGGATAGTGTATGCTAAAAATTAAAAAAGTGAAACTATCTGAGATAGTACTATGCTTAATTATGATACTAGGACTCGGATTTCGATCGAGTAAAGAAGTGAATGTTTCTAGTATTCTAATAATTGCTTTAACATTAGTTATGATTGGAAATGCTAATTTTAAACTCAATGTAGTTCAAGCTTTGAAATATATCTTATGGTATTCATGCGTGGTATTAATGTGCGCCTTTTCAATGATATGGGCTAAGGTTAATATATGGAATTATGTATACGCTTTATTTAAAGATACGTTTATTCCTCTTATTTGTTTTATAATTTGTGTTGAGATATATTTAAGTAATAACCATACACCATTTGATCTTTTTAACTGTTTGATAGTGGCAGAAGTATTTGTTGTTTTGAGAGCCATCTTTTATACACCTTGGATGGAAATGTTTCAGTCTTTTGATTCACGTCTGTTTGCCAGCGGTTTGGGACGCAATTATAATGATTTTACTACACAAATGACTTTAGTTTCATTAATTTTATCGTACATGTCATTTTATGTCAATAAGAAATATAAGCGTATATTTTTTATATTTATGATTTTTATCATAATAACGGCTAGTCGAAAAGCAATTATTATTTCGATATTGGGATTTGTCATCTTTTACTTATGTTCTTCTGGTATTAATATAAAAAAGTTAATGAAACGTTTATTAATAATAACAGTTATATTAGGATTGCTGTTATTTGTTATCTTTCATAATGATTTTTTATATAGTTTAGTCGGTGAAAAACTTTTAAGCATGATCCAATCGTTTGGTTTAAGTAGCAGTGAAATACGCAGTACTATAAGTGCATCTGATATCGATCATAGTTTACATGGAAGAGCTGTTTTAAGGGAGGAGGCATTTAAACAATTTATTGAAAATCCTATATTAGGAATAGGATATTATAACTTCCAGTATTTTAATCGATATAATCTTTACACACATAACAATTATCTGGAATTACTTGCTAATCTTGGAATAGTTGGTTTTATTTTGTATTATTGTATGTATTTTAGTATTTTTATTACTGCCTTGAGAAAAATAATGAATAAACAAGATAAGCAAGCAATATTTAAATTTGTTCTGATATATATTTCTATGCTCGTAGTCATGGAATATGCCCAGATAACATTTTTCAGATTGTTTGCTCTTATTCCAACAATTATAGTTTTCCGTTTCTGTGATTATTATCGGAATATACGTGAAGGAGAGGATACAAATGTTTTGTAGAGATAGCAATCAATTCTATCCAATATTAATTGAAGCGATAAAAACATTGGTGACCGAAAAGAAAGAGGTACTTGAATCTGAAGAATACCATATAGGGAAAACAATTTATAATAAATTAAAAATTTTAAAAAACAAAGGTATAGCCGGTATTAAAGATGATATAAAAAAATATTCTAAATTTAAAAAGGGTGAATCTTACTCAATGGCAAAACCTCTTGAAAATACAAGGGATTATGGAGTAAGTAACTACTTTTTAAATGAAAAAATAGCAATTTATACTTGTATTACAGGTGGATATGACACCATAGTTGAACCATTATTTATACCGGATAACTGTGAATACTATGCAATTACAGACTTTGAATTACCAAAAGATTCAAAGTGGAAGAGAATTGATATTTCAAAAATTAGAATTGATGATTTGGATCATATAAAACACTCTCCGGCTTTTATAAACCGATATTTTAAAATGTTTCCGCATAAATTATTTTCCGATTACAAATATTCTGTTTATGTAGATGGAAATATTAGGATTTGTACTGATATGACGGAATATGTTAATCGAATATCTGACATTGGTATAAGTACCTTTTGCCATTCACAGAGATGCTGCGTATTTGAAGAAGCGCTGGCCTGCATTGCAATGGGAAAAGAATCCGAGGCTAACATAGAAAAGCATATACGGCATTTGGAGGATGAAAGAATGCCTTGCGATTACGGAATGGCACAGTGTAGTGTGATCGTGCGCGAACATAATTCTGCACAGTGCAAAGTGTTAATGGAAAGTTGGTGGGCAGAATATCTGAACTATGCTAAGCGAGATCAGCTATCTTTTCCTCTAGTGATGTATAAGCACGGAATAGAAATGGAAAGAATCACAACATTAGGTGCCAATCTTTATAGAAGTAGTTCGTTCGAAATCATTACACATAAAAAATTATAATTATTTGTGATAGAGGGGAGAAAGCTACCCGGATGAAAATAGAAAAAACAAAAAATGCAAAACGTAATATAATGGTGGGATTGTTCAATAAGTTAATTGTTCTATTTTTGCCTTTTCTAGTTAGGACTGCTTTTATATACAGCCTAGGTGCTGAATATTTGGGATTGAATAGCTTATTTACTGCTATTTTAAATGTTTTGAATATGACGGAACTTGGTTTTAGCAGTGCAGTTGTATTTAGTATGTATGAGCCGATTGCAACTGATGATACAAGTACTATTTGTGCACTTTTAAATTTCTATAGGAAAGTTTATAGGATTATAGGTATTGTAATATTAGCAGCAGGTGTAGTTTTGATTCCTTTTTTGCCATATTTCATTAAAGGAGAATGTCCTGCTGAATTGAATATATATTTTTTATATATAATTTACTTAGTAAATACGGTTGTCAGTTATTTGCTTTTTGCATATAAAAAGTCAATACTAGAAGCATTCCAAAGAAACGATATTTTATTTTGGATTGATACTTTTACAGTTGGACTGACTAATCTGTTTCAGCTTATATTATTACTCGTATGGCATAATGTTCGTGTATACTATCTTTATGTAGTAACACTTTTAATATTTACCGTTGTAAATAATTTTTTAAATGCTATGGTTGTTAATAGGAAATATCCTCAATATAAATGTTCTGGCAAATTATCGGCTGAAAGTAGCGCCAGCATAAAAAAGCAGGTTTCTGGCCTTATGATAAATAAAATATGTCAGATGACACGAAATTCCTTTGATAGTATCTTCGTGTCTGCTTTTTTGGGTTTGACCATGACGACTATTTACAATAATTATTATTATGTTTTGAACGCTGTAGTCGGATTCTCAACCATATTTACAAATGCAATAACGGCAGGAGTCGGAAATAGTATTGTAACTGAACATAAAGATAAAAACTATAAAGATTTCTATACATTTAATTTTATGTATATGTGGATTTCTGGATGGGCGGCAATTACAATGTTTTGTTTATATCAGAATTTCATGATGTTATGGGTTGGAAAAGAATTGACTTTATCTGTTGCAATATCGTTGCTGTTTTCTCTTTACTTTTACGTATTGAAAATCGGAGATATACGAGCAACCTATTCTTCATCTGCAGGATTATGGTGGGAAAACAGATATAGGGCAATTATTGAGGTAATAGAAAATATTGTATTAAACTATTTTTTTGTTAAGTTATGGGGGATTCACGGAATTATTATTGCCACTATTATTCCCATTCTTACAATTAACAATACTGTTGGCATGTGGATTCTTAATTCACGTTATTTCAAAAAGCAACATGGAACTATTGAATTTTTTGTGAGAAATTCGATTTATTTTGTAGTTACGCTGTTTGCCAGTATGATTACTTGGACAGTATGCTATCTGACTCCCAGCAATATTTCAGGTTTGTTTATGAAGGGTTTAATTTGTATTTTTGTGCCTAATTTACTATATTTTATAATTTATCAAAAAAACAAGGATTATCAGAATGCAAAGAAATGGTTACTTGCCAGGATTAAATGAGCTGAACAATGAATGAAATTTGAAAGAACTCAGGCAGCTTTCTTATATATGGTCAGTGTTTCTGGGAAAAAGCTGGTTTCCAAAATATCAAAAGAACAGAAAAGCTTCTGGTGATATATACTCTAAATGACTTTGACTTCTTAATCACGAGATTTTCTCGTGGTTAGTGAAGCGGCGCTTCATGAGTGATAAAATCAAGAATAGGTTAAAAAACAAGGTTGAGCAGATGTAATCTGTATCAATGACACATAGGGCGGAAATCCGATTCTTTCAGATTCCCGCTCTATATTTTCGTTTCAAAGAGCGCAGAAGTTATTCTTCCACTCCTTCACTCTCAAAAAACTGTGCAACCGTCATACATTTTGGATGTTCCATTTCCAGACTTAAAAAGTCTTTATCTCCCGTCAGAATAATATCCACATCGGACACAATCGCTGCATTTAAGATCGGCTGGTCTTTTGCATCGCGTATCAGCTTTTCCGCATGGTCTACCGCCGGAATCAATTCATAGGACATTTCCGCAAGCAGTACTTCCGCGTCTGGCAGGAACTTCGGTGCTTTCCGTTTCAAAATATCCCGCAGTTCTATAATGTTGCGGTCACATAAAACAATTTCGTGGTTATCTGCCACATACAGCAGCGTCCGCGCTGGTTTGGAACGAGGGAAAACCAATGCGGAGAATAGGATATTTGTGTCAACCAATATCCGCATATTACCTTTCCTTTCCGTAGCGTACTTCGTCCACAAGTGCCTGAATATCATCCTCGCTGGTAACGCCCATTGCTTCAGCAGCGCCGGCAAAAGCAGACTGCGCTTTGCGGATTGCTTTGGAAGAAGCGTTGCTTACAACGATTTCCCCGTCCTGCTTCTGGAAGAACAGAATTTTATCCCCGGACTTTAAGCCGAGCAGCCGCCGGATTTCTATTGGCACAGTGATCTGACCGTTTGCAGAAACTTTCGCTAAATTCATAAAAGCCACCCTTTCTATTCTTGAGAATTAAAGAAAACTTGAGATCACTTATAGTATATCCCATTCAGAAACAAAAGTAAACTCGCCGAGAGGGAAAAAGAGCAATTGCTCTATCCGATTGAGCGGTGCTTTTTAGGGATCAGGGAAAGATTTGAGGACGGTTCGCACATACTGTATGTCAATGGCGCTTACCGCAGCGATATGCCAATCGGAAAGTAAATGCATGACTTCTCCTGTACAGACGCAGCGGATATGTACTTCCCGGCCTCGATTTTCCGGGATAAGAATGGAGAAACCATTTATGCCATACTGATAGGAAAAGAACGGGAACAGATTAACCAAAAATTTGATGAATTAGTTCTAATTCAAACTTTGGCTCAAACACTATATATAACAAATTAAATAACAGGTGTCAGAACCTGCCATTTTAATAATAAGAACATAAAAATTCTCAAAACGTATATGTTTTGAGAATTTTTTTCTTTCATCAACTTTAACAACATTACTATAAAATTCTTGAAAAGTCAATAACAA
>JAAWIS010000088.1 GCA_022796475.1 Lachnospiraceae bacterium
CTGCTCCACAAACGAAGGCGTAGCGGTTGCTACGTCGAGGCTTGGGGAGTAACGCTGTCAGGAAAATAGGCAAGGAAGTTTGCCTATCTATGAGCCAGATAGAACACTAGTTCCATGCGCCCGGCAGCCTGCTTTCATCAGATTCCAAAGCCTGAAACAATGTCAAATATCCCATCATTCTATGTACCAGCCTTTCGGTTTAAATCCTTTTGAAGCGGTTCCAGGTAATGGACATACATATCCCGGTTGGCTCTTACAACAAACTCATGATCAATCTCTTCGTAAGTAAAGCTTTTTCTTCCTCCATTTTCCATCCGATTCCAAAAAATAGAAATATGGTCAAACGGCAGATAGTAAATTTCATTTCGTGCTGTGTAAGATAACAGAATAAATGAAATTCCTCCCTGCTGCTCAAATTCCTTCATAAACTGCATCTGATGCGGATGGATATTTTTAAGAGGAAAGGTATCGGTTTTACATTCTTTCGCATCAAAACAAACCGGCAGCCCCTGAACCGTCCCAATATAGTCTACCGTACTTTTCTGTTCGAAATAGGCTAATGTAATATGCCGTTTTTCTTTATCAATTTCAATGGGGGTAATGGGAGTGGGAATCTTTTGAATTAAGGCAAGTTTCTTTTCGCGATAACGGTCATTGGTATGGTTAACCAGATCTTCTAAACCAGATCCCCTAAGCCCTCTGGTATGCCAAGTTCCCATGATAGCCCTCTTACTTTCTCATAGACTCCCAAAAGCAAAGAGATTGCTGCAAAACAGCTAAGCCGCACAATATACTTTCGATATCCTGATATATTGTGGGAATGGCGAATTTTGCAACAACCCCTTACGCCGCAATGTCAAGGCCTTCGGCTATGCCTGAAAGCGCCTGGCCTGTTCTTCGATTAAGGCCTGATCGTCAAAATAATTGATTTTCATAGCCTGCTTTACATCTGCCAAGGTCTGAGCTGCCACTTCCTCTGCCTTCCTGCTTCCTTCCTTTAACATCTGGTAAACAGCCGGAATATCCGCTTCATATTTCTTTCTTCTCTCCCGGATTGGGGCAAGCTCGTCCTGAATGACGTTATTTAAAAATTTCTTGACTTTTACATCCCCAAGGCCGCCTCTGGTATAATGGGCCTTCAGTTCATCTAAATTTTGATACTCCGGAAGGAATCTTGCAAAATGCTCATCCCTGCAAAATGCGTCTAAATAGATAAACACAGGGTTTCCTTCAACCTGTCCCGGATCTTCTACCTTTAAATGGTTGGGATCTGTAAACATGGACATGATTTTTTTCCTTACATCTTCTTCTGTATCCGATAAATAAATACAATTCCCTAAGGATTTGCTCATTTTTGCTTTTCCGTCAATGCCGGGAAGCCGCATACACGCCTTATTATCCGGAAGAAGCACATCCGGCATCACTAAAGTTTCTCCGTAAATGGTATTAAACTTATGGACAATCTCCCTGGTCTGCTCGATCATTGGCATCTGGTCCTCGCCTACAGGAACTGTAGTTGCCTTAAATGCAGTAATATCTGCTGCCTGGCTGATAGGGTATGTGAAGAAACCTACTGGAATACTGGTTTCAAAATTGCGCATCTGGATTTCCGCTTTTACCGTTGGATTTCTCTGAAGACGGGATACCGTTACCAAATTCATGTAGTAAAATGACAGTTCACAAAGCTGTGGAATCTGGGACTGAATAAAAAGAGTGGATTTTGCAGGGTCCAAACCAGCAGACAGATAGTCCAGCGCTACTTCAATAATATTCTGCCTGACTTTCTCCGGATTATCCGCGTTATCCGTCAGAGCCTGTGCATCTGCAATCATAATAAAAATCTGATCGTATTCACCAGATTCCTGAAGTTCTACTCTCCGCTTTAAAGAGCCTGCATAATGTCCTACATGAAGCCTTCCTGTAGGCCGGTCGCCAGTTAAAATAATCTTCGCCATAATTGTAACATTTCCTTCCCAAATGATAAAATTCCTACCTACTACTATAGCGTTTGTAGATGCTGATGTCAAGCATTCATGCTTTCACCTTTCGGTTCACAAACCTTACTGTTCACAGGCGCCCTGTGAACGTAACCCCATATGCCCATTTAGAATCGCCTGCGGCGATGGGGCATACGATATGCTTTGCTCCCATAACGAGATTGGCTCGTGACGAATCAGTGGGGTGATTCATCACGATGTAAACAGTAACTCACAAACAGCCATGTAGCCCTTCCCCCTCCATTACCTTAACGAAACTGCCTGGCAGCGGCGCCGTAAAACATTTTCCGCTTAAATAGTCCAAAGGCTCAGGAAGCTTTGGCATTACTAACTTCCAGGAATGAAGAAGCTGTGATCGTACCCCGTACTGCTGTTTCACAAATTTATTTACTGATTCCACCCCATATTTATAATCTCCTGCAATAGGATGGCCTATGGAGGATAAATGGGCCCGGATCTGGTGGGTTCGTCCAGTAATTAATGTGACTTGAAGAAGGGTATACGACTCATTTGCTGCCAGCGGAACATATTCTGTCATGATAGGAGAACTGCCCTCTTCTTCCTTTTGGCAGATCCTTACCTGATTCTTCCCTTCCTCCTTTTTTAAAAATCCGGCAATCACCTGCTTTTCCAGAATCTTTCCTGACACAATACATTGATAATATTTATGAATGCTTCTGTCTTTTAAAACTTCCGACATAATCTGCAGGCCAGCCAGAGATTTTCCCACAATTACAAGCCCGCTTGTATTTCGATCCAGCCGGTTGCAAACGGATGGACGAAAGGTGCGAAGCTGTTCCACACGAATATGTCTGGATTCAATTAAGTAATTAATGCTTTGTTCCACTAATGAATAGTCGGAATCCTTTGCCTTCTGGGAAAGGATTCCGGCAGGTTTATTTACAATTAAAATATGGTTGTCTTCATAAATAATATCAAGGCCAACTAAAGGATCCGCGGCAACACCTGATTTATGATTTCCCGGTTTAGGAGCTCTGATTTCTGGTTTTGCATTGAATGCAATGTTAGAAAATTTATCAATGGTTTCGTCCGAAAGAAATAGGGTAATCTTATCCGAAAGCTGAAGTTTTTCAGAACCTTCACAGCGCTTTCCATTCAACGTGACATTTTTTTTCCGCATCATTTTATAAAGAAAGCTTTTCGGCGCCAAATTCAAATACTTGGAAAGCAGTTTATCCAGTCGTTGTCCAGCCTCATTTTCATTTACTGTCAATACCTGCATCAATCCTTATCCTTTCTCTCTGCCAAATTTGATTCTAAATTACATAGACAAATTTTTCAGTAATGTTACCGTATACTCCACACTTCCGTCATCTTCGTATTCCCGGGCTGGCTTAAGGGAAGCCGCCCGCTTGAAAAACATCTTTTCATCTGTAAGGATCTTAACATGAGGATCCAGCCGGTGTGCCTGAAATAATTCATTTAAAAAGCTTTCTGCTTTCGAAACCTGTATTTTCCTGTTAATGCAGTATCCATAAACACCTGTAGGATGAACCAGAATCCCATCCATAGGAAGCACAAAATCTTTTGTAGTCAGAATCAGATCATACAACACGGCCATTTGCTTTTCATAGGGCTTAAGAGCCTGGTAAAAATCCTCCTTAGGCGTGCGATACGGCAAAGAGGCCAAAAATGGCGAGGCCAAATTAGCTGTGGGAAGCACTGTTAAAATGGCTGATACGGTTAATATATTTTTCCACGCCTGCTGGCTGACAGCAAGTCTTGCACAGAGCAGAACCCCAATGAAAAGAAAGCCAATGAAAATTTTTAAAAATTCTATTTTTTTATGGTAATCCCGATAGCCATACTGGCCCTTTTTCGGCTGCTGTTTCTTCAATTATAAACTCATCTCTTTTCTGCTGTCTTTTTCCGGTTCAGGCATCCCCAGATCGTTAAAATCCATGAATGGGGAATTCCCTTGGAAAGAATTAAAAAAAGTTTCATGGTGATCCCATAAACTGATATGGATTTTCCCATAACACTGTCTGTAATCGCCTGTTTTACCACCTTTACAGGATCTGCCATGGCCAGCCGCTTATACAGCGGAATATTTCCGGTAGTTTCTGCAATGTCAAAGAATTCTGTTTTAACAGGGCCGGGACATACGGCAGTCACACAGATCCCCCGGCTCTTTAATTCCGTATTCAGCCCCCGGCTGTAGCTTAACACAAAAGCTTTCGTGGCAGCATAAATTGCAAATCCTGGCTGAGGCAAAAATGCGGCTGCTGAGGCATACTGAATAATACGCCCATTTCTTGCCATATAGGGCAGTACTAAATGAGTGACCGTTAAAAGAGCCTGGGCATTCAACTGCACCATCCCCATTTCAGCCTCTAAAGGAAGGCTTCCAATGGTGCCGATTTTTCCAAAACCGGCAGCATTTACTAAAAATACCACCTTGGGCATTTCTGTTTCCAAAGCAATTTTTAGCTGCTCCAGTTGGATCCTGTCTGTAATATCCATAGGAAAAAGCCGGAGCCGCACCGGCACATGACCGTCTAAAGCTTCCATCCTTTCCCTTCTTCTGGCAATAAGCCAGATTTCATCCAGTTGTTTGCCAAAGCGGTCTGCAAGCTGAATCGCTGTTTCCATTCCCATTCCAGACGATGCCCCAGTGATAACTGCAATTTTCATAGTCATTTTCCTTTTCTTTATTCCATTTTCTTTATTTACGAAACGTATTTCTTCACATACACTTACTTACTTTTTTTCATGTTTCCTTTTGTGAATGTTTCGTATGGTTCTTTTTTTGCCTGTTTTTTTATTCTGTCCCTTATGGTTTACCGTTCCGGTTTTTTCATGCATCCTGCTCCCTTTTTCCGGGCGCAGCAGACATTTTGGACCGAATCCGATCAGATCCTCACGTCCTGCCTTTACAAGCGCCTCCTTTGCCAGATCATACATTGCCGGATTTTGATACTGAATCAGCGCCCGCTGCATGGCTTTTTCATGGGGGGAAGCAGGAACATATACCGGCTTCATGGTTCTGGGATCCAGATTGGTATAATACATGCAGGTGGAAATCGTAGAAGGGGTGGGATAAAAATCCTGCACCTGTTCCGGCATGTAGCCCAAATCCCGGATATACTCTGCTAACTCTACTGCTTCCTTTAAGGAAGAGCCGGGATGAGAAGACATCAGATAAGGCACCAGATACTGTTTCTTGTTAAGCTTCTGGTTCATTGCATCATATTCTTTTGCAAACTGCCGGTATCTCTCACTGCCTGGCTTTCCCATCATGGCAAGCACTGGATCCGAAACGTGTTCTGGCGCCACTTTAAGCTGTCCGCTGACGTGATGCTGGCAAAGCTCTCTTAAAAATGTCCGGTCTGGATCTGCCAAAAGATAGTCAAAACGGATTCCGGAACGGATAAAGACTTTCTTGACTCCCGGAAGGTTTCTCAGGGCTGTCAGAAGCCGGATATAGTCATTATGATCCGCCTTTAAGTTTTTGCAGGGCTTGGGAAACAGACATTGTCTGTCAGGGCAGGCTCCTTTCGTAAGCTGTTTTTTGCAGGCGGGCTGCCGGAAATTGGCTGTAGGGCCGCCTACATCATGAATATAGCCTTTAAAATCCGGATCCGCTATCAAAAGCTTTGCTTCTTCTATCAAAGATTCCTGGCTTCTGGCCTGGATAATCCGTCCCTGATGAAAGGTAAGAGCGCAGAAGCTGCAGCCTCCAAAACATCCCCGGCTGCTGATTAGACTGAATTTAATTTCCTTGACTGCCGGTACACCGCCTAATGCTTCATAAGAAGGGTGATACGTTCTCATAAACGGAAGGCCGTACACATCATCCATCTCTGTCTGGCTTAATGGTTTGGAAGGTGGATTCTGAACCACATAAAGATGCTCTCCATATGGCTCAATCAGGCGTTTTGCTGAATATGGATCCGTATTGGAATACTGGATATCAAAACTTTTTGCATAGTTTTTCTTATCTGCTTTCAGTTCATCAAAAGAAGGCAGGCAGATGCCGTCATAAACGGAATCTGTGGTTTTCGTTTTATAAACTGTTCCGTCAATAAAGGTCAGATCCGAAACAGCAAGGCCGCTGTTTAGTGCGTCTGCAATTTCTACTATAGAACGCTCCCCCATGCCGTAAGAAATCAGATCCGCCTGAGAATCAATTAAAATAGAATGTTTCAGCCGATTGGACCAGTAATCGTAATGAGCCAAGCGGCGGAGGCTTGCTTCAATCCCGCCGATAATAATCGGTGTTTTCTTAAATGTGCGCCGAATCAGATTACAGTAAACAGTAACTGCATAATCCGGACGCTTCCCCATTACGCCGCCTGGGGTATAATGATCCTCTTTTCGCCGCTTTTTTGATACCGAGTAATGGTTTACCATAGAATCCATATTTCCTGCTGACACAAGAAAACCAAGACGAGGCTCTCCTAATACGGCAATGCTGGTATCCTGCTTCCAGTCTGGCTGGGCAATGATTCCAACCTGGTAGCCCCGGGCTTCTAACACCCTGCTGATGATTGCAGTTCCAAAAGAAGGATGATCCACATAGGCATCTCCAGTAATATATACGAAATCGCACTGTTTCCAGCCCCGTTTTTCCATATCAGCCTGACTGATTGGAAGAAAATCATGTCCCTTTTCCATTGTCAGCTCCATTATTTCCTCCCGGTCTTTCTGCTTTTGGACCCTTTTCCTGTTTTCTTGGAATCAACTGAAAATAATCTTCTATATAATAGTCAGCCAGCTTTCTTTTTTCTTCCTCCATCCCCTTTGAAAACCGGTCCTCTACGGCAGCTACCGTCATACCTGCCGCCTTTCCTGCACAAATTCCCGCCGGAACATCTTCAAACACAAGACAGGCTTTTGGCTCTGCCTTTAAATGTTGTGCAACTTTCAGATAAATATCCGGCGCCGGCTTTCCCTGAGCCACTTCGCAGCCTGTAGTAATCACATTAAAATAGGATTGGATGCCTAAAGAATGTAAAACTGCATCTACTATCACCCGCCCGTTGCTGGTGGCAATCCCCATGGGAACTCCCAAGCTTTTTACATACTGCAAAAAAGCCTCTGCTCCCTTTTTCAGCGGAACCTGGTTCCGGTATTTTTCAATTGACATATGGATCCAGTCCTGTTTAATTTCTTCAATGGAACACTCCAGGCTAAACCGTTCTTTAAAATAACAGGCGGTTTCTGTAAAACTCATTCCTTCTATTATTTTCTGCAAATCATCGGGACACTCAAATCCAAACCGCCCAAGATATTCAATATCAATGGCTTTCCACATCCACATGGAATCCACCAGCGTTCCATCCAAGTCAAAAATTACTGCCTGTTTGCCATGCAAAATCTCATTTATCATTATCACCCATCCTTCCCGGTTTCCAGCGCTTTTAGTTTCGTTCGCTCCTCTGCTGTCAGAGGACGGTACTGCCCTGGTTTCAGAGATTCATCCAGCCTCAGAGGTCCCATGGCAATCCTCTTTAAATAAACCACCTGACAACCCAGCGCCTGAAACATCCGTTTCACCTGATGAAATTTTCCTTCATGGATTGTAAGGACAACTTCTGCTGTCAAACTGCCCTCATTTAAAAGAGTTAATTGAGCCGGGCGGGTTTTCACGCCGTCATCCAGCACCAAGCCTTCCTGAAACTTTTGGACGGCATCAGCCGGGAGCGTCCCTGTGATTCTGGCAAAATATTCTTTGTCCACATGTTTTTTCGGAGAAAGCAGACAGTGAGCCAAATTCCCGTCATTGGTGATCAGCAAAAGCCCTTCCGTATCCACATCCAGACGGCCTGCCGGAAATAAATCCTTCCGCTTTTTATCCTTTATCAAATCAATCACCGTAGGATAACGGCTGTCTTCTGTGGCAGATACCGTCCCCTGAGGTTTATTTAACATATAATACTCCCAGGGAATATATTCAATCACCTGACCATCAGCCAAAACCTGATCTTTGCTTAAATCAATTTTCCTGTCGCTCTTCTTTTCTGTCTGCC
Organism: Lachnospiraceae bacterium; assembly: GCA_022796475.1. GTDB lineage: Bacteria > Bacillota > Clostridia > Lachnospirales > Lachnospiraceae > Caccovicinus. The sequence goes on from JAAWIS010000088.1 coordinate 7,991, forward strand.
CGTTTACTGCCACACGGCCTTTTTTCACCAGCTCTTTTACCTGGGAACGGGTTCCAAGCCCCATCTCCCCTAAAAACTTGTCCAAACGCATTTGTGCCATATTGATTGCTCCTGCTATTGATAACGCCATCCGGGATAATATTTATTTTTCAGCCGTTCTCCATTTCCTTTTGCCCAACCTAAGGGATAGTCTTCCACACAGACCAAGTACCAGCCTTTTTTGCTGATCTCGCCTTTTCCCAGAGGAATCGTTTCCCCCTTCAGGTATCGGAGTACCCGCTCATCCTGGTGAGAAAAACGAATTACGTTTGAAACTTCTTCCGGCTTTAAAGCCATAGCCAGTGCCTGGCTGGGTTCAAACCGGCCCGACTTTAACTCACCTAAAAAAAGTCCGGTCCTAAGATAACGAAGACCTGTTTCTTCCGGAAACTGCTCCGGAAGATAATAAAGACTGTCATAAATTTGCCGAATTCTTTCAGACTGGAAAGGACGGGATATCCCTTTTAAAAATTCCTCAAACTCCTTATATTCCTTCCCGCTGTAAGATCTTAGCCCTGCTTTTTCCTTTCTACTTTTGTTTCTTTCCAACAAGGAACTGTTTTTCCCTGTCTTGCTTTTAAGCCCTTCCCGCTTATGCAGCAGAGCTAAAAAATGCCCTTCCCCTTTGATTTTATGGGGAAACAGGCGAATTACCCCGGAAAGGCCAAAGCCATCGCAGGCGCCCGGAAATAAAGGCAGGGGAATCAATTCCAGATCTTCAAATTGATTCAATACTGCTGTTATATTATCCTCATTTTCTGCTTTTGAAAACGTACAGGTGGAATACAGCAAATATCCTCCTGGCTTTAATAAAGCCACTGCATCCTTTAAAATCTCTCTCTGAAGAGGTGCATAATATGCTGGCCCTTTTTTCTCCCAATCTTTTATCATCTCTGGTTCTTTCCGGAACATCCCTTCCCCTGAGCAGGGGGCATCTACTAAAATATGATCGAAAAATTCCGGCAGAACCTGGGCCAGCTTTTGAGGCGGCTCACTGGTTACACAGATATTAATAACTCCAAAACGCTCCAGATTTTTCAGCAAAGCTTTCGCCCGGGAATTACTGATATCATTGGCAAACAGAATCCCCCTGCCCTGCAGCCTGCTTCCTAATTCCGTTGCCTTTCCCCCTGGAGCCGCGCACAAATCTAAAACAGCATCTCCCGGCTTTACCGGAAGCAGCCAGGCAGGCGTCATAGCGCTTGGCTCCTGCAAGTAGTAAAGGCCGGCATAATGATAGGGATCTTTTGCCGGTTCCCACAGCTTTTCGCCGGAATCCTTCCCTTTTACAGGAACCTCCTGTGCTTCGTTTTCCCACAGCTTTTCGCTTATGGGCCGGGCTTTCACAATAACCCCATTTGGAATCCAGGGAATTGGCTCAAAGGGACCGGGACATAGGGATAACAAGGTATTCAAAGAAATCTTTCCCGTATTTGCCCGCAGTCCCTGACTTGGACTGCTGTTAAAAGAATCCAGATAATTTCTGTATTCTTCCGGCCCCAGAAGCTGTTCCATTTCCTGAAGAAATTTTTGAGGAAATCTGTCTGTTTTATGTAATAAATCCATTGACACATCCTTTCTGGTGTTCTGTCTGCCTCATAAGAACACTAGACTGCTTTTCATGAATCCCCTTAATAACTGGCCCGCCGGATAAACTGCTGACTATATCGGAGCACCCAGTAAGGATTTACGCTTAATTCCTGATAATGATCCGTTTTTAAATAGATTCCCAGATGAAGATGGACTTCAAAATTTCCTACCGTTCCTTCTGTGGTTCCATATCCTGAATCTCCCATATAGCCAAGAAGCCTTCCCGGTTCCACAGATTCCCCGATTTTCCAGTCTTCTGCATAGCCGTAAAGATGAGCGTAGTAAAAATATGCCCCGGAAGGAGCGCGGATTCCTATCCGCCATCCGCCCTTTTCCAGCCACCCTACCTGTTCTATGGTTCCCCCAGTCATTGACAGCACCGGGTAAAACCCTCTCGGCGCCCCGTTTCCAGAAATATCGCATCCTTCATGCTGGCGATCTCCGCCATACGTTCTGGGCGCCAGAAAATCATTCTCATAGGAAACAAACTTCCCATCTGTTTCTTTAGATGGCTCAGACGAAACCGGTATGGGAAAACAGGAGATGTCCTGAAGCACCGTCTGATATGCCTGTTTTAATTTTTGGTAATCGATACTTTTTTGTCTGGATATAGAAAGCTTTTGCTGTTCCCAATTCTCCAAATCTTCTTTTTTTAGCTGAGTTAAATCGTAATGATTCGCTATCATCAAGGTAGTCAGACAGTCATAGTCTATCTTTGTCTGAGCAGACCAATACTCTCCTAATTCCATTTTCCGAAAGGCTTCTGATTCCCAGGAATCACGATCAAGCTGGTAAAACTCTGGGTTTATCAGCAGGTAATCAGAAAGCGCTGTATGATAAACCGTAAGAAGCAGCATCAGTGACCAAATCCAAATCATATGCATAGTCAGACTCCACATATATTGTATTAATTATATATACGCTCAGGCGACGGAGAAAAAACATGAAGACAAGGATGATTCTAAAAAAAGCCATTCCTTCTATTGTTATGGTTCTTTTGCTGTGTTTTCCAAAATTGTCCCTGGAAGGAGCACGCAAAGGGCTGCTTCTCTGGTATCAGACTGTCCTCCCTACTTTGCTGCCTTTCATGGTGTGTACGAATCTAATTCTGGCAATGAATGGAGTTGCATATTTAATGGCTCCAATCGCCCCGATTTTCCGGCTGCTCTTTGGTTTATCCCAAAACGGCAGTTTTATCCTCTTTAACGGAATCTTATGCGGATATCCAATGGGTGCCAAAACCTGCAGCGACTTTTTAGATCAGGGCTGCATTTCTGCGGCAGAGGCCAAAAGCCTGTACGCTGTCAGCAGCTTTCCCAGTCCTATGTTTCTGGCCGGATATGTAATGTCAAAAGCCGGTCAGGCTGCTGGTGAAAGCTTCCTGCTGCCCTTTTGGAAACTGGCAGTTTCTATCTATCTGCCGATTTTTCCTATATTTTTTCTGGCCAGTAAAATTTACGGCTTTTCCAGCGCTACAAACCAGTCAGGTTTAAACAATAACATCCTTCCTTTTTCCGGGCAGCCCGGACTGGCTTTTGATGAAACTTTGATGTCATCCATTGAAGTTATGGTTAAAATTGGCGGCTATCTAATGATATTTTCCATCTTATCCCAGTTTATACAGGAACTGTTTCCTGCCAAAACCCTTACCATACTGCTAATTGCCATGACAGAGATGACCACTGGGATTGATCTTGCCGCAAGCCTGTCACCTGGATTTTCGGGAATCCTTTTGATCCTGGGAGCTGCCGCCTTTGGCGGGTTTTCTGGAGTGTTTCAGGTAAAAAGTGTTACAAAAAATGTCGGATTATCCATCCGACATTATATCCTGTGGAAATTCATCCACAGCTTAACTGCATGTCTGCTGCTTGCTGTTATGGAATACAGCCCTTTTTTGTAGTGCACAGACCCTTTATTCCTTGGGCCTGTCTTCGCCGGGAACTTCCTGAACAACGCCTCCTGCCAGTTCATTCCGATTGGTGGATACGATATCATAGCTGGACTGAAGAGAGGTAAGAAATCCGTCAAAACGGCCCCTGGCGCCTTCCATAGTATGGTTAATGATCGTTTGCAGACTGCGAAGCATATCATCCGTATACTGAACAGCGCCCTGGCGGATATTATTGGCATCATTTACTGCATTATCCACAATCGCCTGGGCCTGGCCGTTTGCCTGCTCAATAATCTCATTCGCACTGGCATAAGCCTTCTGCATAATCTCATGCTGGTTCACCAGCTCATTCGTCTGAGCGGTAGCCTCTGCAACCATACTGTCTGCCTGGCTTCTGGCCTCGCTTAATATTGCCTCCTGATTACTGATAATCTTTTGATACTGCTTAATCTCATCCGGAACCCGAAGACGAAGCTCAACCAAAAGCTCTTCTAATTCTTCTTTATTTACTAAAATCTTCGTTGTAGATAACGGCTGATACTTACAACTATCGATGTACTCTTCAATTTCATCAATCAACTGCTCGATTCTGCTCATAGTCTTATCTCCTTACACTTTAACTCTTCATATTTTTTCAATACATTCCCGGCAATCTGCGGATGCAGAAATTCCGAAATATCTCCTCCGAGAGAAGCAATTTCCTTTACCATACTGGAACTAAGGTAAGAATATTTTAAACTAGTGGTCAAAAACATGGTATCAATTTCCGGGGCAATCACCCGGTTCGTCTGGGCAAGCTGAAGCTCATACTCAAAATCAGTAACTGCACGCAGACCGCGGACGATCACCTTGGCATGATTCTTCCGGGCAAAATCAATGGTAAGCCCTTCAAAATACTGGATCTCCACATTTGGTAAATCTGCAGTAACATCCTTCAGCATTGCAATTCGCTCATCTACAGAAAAAAGCGGCTTTTTGGCCTGATTATTCAGAACACCTATTACAACCCGCTCCATTACCTGAGCCGTTCTTATTATAATATCATGATGCCCTAATGTTACCGGATCAAAACTGCCCGGATATACGGCTATTGACATCTGCTTATTCTCCTTTAGTGGTAAAAATATGTTGATTTGTTTTATACATTTTTATCTTGTCAATCTGCCACCCAAATGAGGAAATCCAGTTTAAATCGGTTTCCTTAGAAGCCTCTATAATAACCTTTGTACTTGAGTCTGCTAATTTTGAATCGGATAAATATTTTAAAACCTGCTGTTCATACTGATGATTATAGGGCGGATCCATAAAAATAAAATCAAAGGCATGGTTTTCTTCCCTGCCTTCCAATTCTTTCAACGCTGCAAACACATCCGCTTCTATTACCACTGCACAATTCTCCAGACCTGTTGTTTTCAGATTGTCTTTAATGCAGGAAACTGCACGTGGATTCTGTTCCACAAATACTGCCCCTTTCGCCCCTCGGCTTAACGCTTCAATTCCTATAGCTCCGCTTCCGGAAAATAAATCAAGAAACCGGCATCCGGCAATCTGGTACTGGAGCATATTAAATAACGTTTCTTTCAGGCGGTCTGTAGTTGGCCTTGTATCGTTACCTTCTATCGTTTTTAACAGCAGACGCCTGGCGCTTCCGGAAATCACTCTCATAAACAATCCTCACTTTGTTCAGCTTTTTCTGAGGTTTTCCTTATGCATGTTCAAACACGCTTTAGTCTAGTATAATATGAATGATTCAGATACACAAGACATTTTTCAAATTTTTACTGTTTTTTGTTTCTATATGATTTACATTTTTCTCTTCCGCCAGAACAGAACTGATTACCTATAAATGACAATTTTCGCAAAACCTTCTAGTGTATTCCCGAAATGAACGCACATAATAGGAGTGTAGCAAAAAACAAACCGCATCAGAAAAACAAACTGTATGCGGCAGCGAAGAAAAGGAGGCATATCATTATGGCAAGCAATTCTTCTAGCAGCAAAACAAACGTACCAGAGGCAAAAGAGGCAATGGATCGTCTGAAAATGGAAGTAGCAAATGAAATTGGCGTACCTTTAAGCAATGGCTACAATGGTAACTTAACCTCTGCTCAGAATGGTTCTGTAGGCGGTTATATGGTTAAGAAGATGATCGAGGCCCAGGAGCGCCAGATGGCCGGAAAGTAAAGCATTTCTTTCCCTGCCAAATTGATTTCAGTCCCAAAACACATTTGCTTTTTTCTTCTGTAAATGAGGGGGAAGGCAAATAGGAAAGGGAACTATGGAATCAGAACTGCTGCAGTATAGATATCTGTCCAGGTATCATCATACTGCAGCAGTTCTTTTTTACTTTATAGGATTAGGGTGGCAAAAGGGTGCAGCGCAGACGCGCTCCGGTGGACGGGGCTGTCGCTTTAACGAATGGAAATTCGTGAAGCGGCAGCTTCATTTTTGCTGTTTTTATATGTGATTTCAAGGAAAAAC
>JAAWIS010000089.1 GCA_022796475.1 Lachnospiraceae bacterium
ATCCTCGTAACTGGTCACTGTGGTATGTACATTGGAAACGCAGATATAATCACCAGAGAGCTGCTTCACATTTTTTTCAGTAAACTTTATTAACCAATCCATATTAATTGCAGCAATATCTACGTTGAGAATTCTTATTGTAGGGATAGATGTTTTATCAACTTTATGTTTAAATTCCATTGAATTAACCCATTCCCCCTTTTTTACAGATTCCTTCGTTTGTTTATATCATTACGATTGTTATCTATGTTCACTGTGAAGAGTTATAAACACTCTGTGATTACCATAGCCCCTAACACAATCCATAAGAATAAACGATTTTTCATTGTCGCTCTGTTAATATCATTCTCACAGATTATTAATGCAACATCAGTTTTCAATAAAATGCAAATTGCAGGCTCATTCATTTATTGAGGTGTTCCTTTTTTGTCATTTTCATAGATGCAGTATTCAACAAAACTTTATTTTCCGGAACACAAATCTGGAAGCAGTAAGCAATATGATACGTCAAGCAGCATGTATCCATGCCGATATTTTTTACTGAAATAATTGCAATAGTATTATTTATCAGAGAACTGTTTTTTACTTTTTATGCTTGCATTTAACTACAAATAATTGTTATTATTTGAAGTTTATATCCCGCAAACCACCCTGTTCCATCACATCTTATTCATTCTATAACACTTTTTCTAATCTTGCAAGTAAAGAATCACAAAATTAAAAAGGTTTTAATAATTATTCCAATATTTTCCTTTTCTGTCATCCTCCCTAGTCAAAATCCAAACATACAGTTTACTATCAGCCAATCATAGCCCCTGATTTCTCTAAATGCATACATTTTTAGCCTGCGCCATTACTATACCGTCTTACTGCCAACTTGTCAAGGGAGGGAATCTTTCCATAACAAAAAACTTTCGGAAGCTTTTCCAGATTGCACCAGTTTTTTGTCCGGAGGACGTAAAGTTATCCACTCTCGTCCTCTTGTCCATATGAAACATATCTCCTTATTCCTGTAATTTTTGTAAAATTATATTTTTTATCCCAGCTTATGTCAAATTCAATATATCTTGTGCTAGCTGCTTCTGTGCTTTCCTGTACTGTTCCTGTAATTTAAGAAAACTGCTTAACTTGCTATTTACAAATTCAATCTGTTCATCATATGGGATGTAATCGATATAGTAGTCCATTAGCATATCTCCGCTAATCGTCAGCTTTGATGTACCATCGGCTAAATCGGAAACAATCTGCTTTCTTATGGACGCAAAATAACAATTATAAAATTGCAAATTGATGGGATACTTTGGATCTTTCTTATCGGTTAGCACAATGCACAAATTACTTGCAATAAATTTCCCCTTTACATAATGACTTCTCCCCAAAGAACCCGCTGCACTTACAGCATAAACAATCGCCTCCATATCAAAAGCATATTCGTTATGCGTTTTCCACTCCTCACCTGCTGTCACAAAAGGATATTCACCTTCCGTATTGCTCTCACTTGCAAGTGTACCGCTCTGAGCGCAAAATAATTCTCCAATTTTTACCATTGGATATGTACTGTTCTTTCTTATTTGAACACCTGCGCAATTTAAAATACCATGGTTATATATTTTCTTTTTCTGACTTACGCCAGAAATTTCCCGAAAATTAAAAACTGCATCTACCACAGTATTTTCAATCTGTTCCCACGTATTATTTTTGTCTATCCGTCCTTTATGCTGAATGCTTACAAATCCGTCATCTTCCAAATTATAAAATAACACTTCATCATCTTCGTTATGGGGAGTCTTGGTAAAAATAAAAATCGATGTATTAACCGTTCGCTTTTGTTCTGAAAACAGCTTATTAGGCATTTTTATCACACACTCTAATTTAGCCAGCTTTAAAACACGTGCTGTCAGCCCGTTAGACTGGTTATGGGTCAAAGTAGGCGTTGGCATTATGATCACCAATCTTCCGTTCGGCTCCAAATACTTCAATGCCTGCAGCGTAAATTTAATTGGATTGTTATTTTCATATGGAGGATTAATAATCACTTTTGTTGGTTTTTTAGAGCAAATGAAATCTAACAGCTCCTTATCACTGCTGTTTACAATACTCCCCTGGGTATCATCCAGCAGGCTGCTGCGATATAACAAATTTGTTCTCCCATCACCAAGTAAAAACATATTGGAACAAGCCAGCGCAAATAAAACAGAATCTATTTCAAACCCAATCAATTGATTTTCCTTAATATTATGAATTTGTTGTGGATCACCATGTGCCAGCTCAATCATAGTTTCCATAGCTTCCATAAGAAAACCGCCGGAACCGGTACAAGTATCCAATACAACATCATACTGGGACAAACGAGCCAGTCTAACCATAAGCTGTTTAATATGATCAGGGGTCAAAATAATATTCTTATTATCTACCTTTCCGGCCCGTGACAAAAATATTTTATAAGCACGCCCCAAAATATCCTGCTTTTCCTCATTTTGGAACGGGTAAAAAATTTTATTCTCTATGATCCCTATAATTTTCTTATATTCATCAAGAGAATAATCCACATTTTTTATAAAAGAAAATTTATCACGCCAGCTAAATTCCTTTGACAAATTATTAATTTTACTCTCAAGCTCTGTTGTAATCGCTTCTAAAATAGCCTTGTTTAAATTATGTGCCTCAAGAACCGTTACTTTAGTAGCTGCCAGCTCCTGTTTTGATGGAGCTTGAATATTTTGATACGTACTGCGAAAATTATTGTTTTTTAAGGCAATCATCAAACCAGAAAAAAACAGGCTTCTATCCGTATCCCGAATTTTATTTCCATCATGAAAGCGTTTATTTAAATTGCGAAGTACTGCGATAAGGGCTTCTGTTGATACACTTTCTCCATATTTACATTTAACATACTGCCTCTTAATATGCAGAAACGGCAGCAAAGTATCCTTCTGAGGAAACTCTAGAATATCAGTTCCGCCTGCAGCCTTAAAAAAATACGATACAAAAAGGGTTTTACTGCTTTGCCCGGAAACTGCTATGCCAACAATATCTTTATTGATTTTGTTATTAATGATATAATACTGCACTTCTTCCCGTGCAGCTTCGTGGCTGACTGCTTTCGCTTCTACAACAATACAATACTCCCCTGCATCTACAAAAAAATCCGGATATCCCTTATAAGAAGTTCCTTTTTTTGACTTAAAACCATATGCAGACGGAATTGCAGACTTTTCAATAAATGCATCACTGCCATAAAATCCACGAAAAATGTTTTCTGTTACAGTTTCACTTTCCCGTCCCTTAGCCATCTATTTTCCTCCCTCATCCCTCTCCACTTCTGCTCTGATTGTGAAAGCACCCTGTTTTTCTTTATTCTTCTCTCTCACACATTCAGCCAGCAAAGCCAAAGCAAATGGATTATACTCAACCTGTATAATATGATGTGCAATCATACAGTTTACAGAAACCAATGCTATTGCATAAAGGAAATACCGGTCGTGACGGTTTTTATAACAGCAGATGGAAAAAATCGCTACCATTAAAATCACAAACAAAATCCCATGGCGTAACAGCATGTACATATAGGAGCAGTCTATAAAATTATAATTGCTCTGCTCTCCCACTGTACCTCCAAAGCCAACAAGAGTCAGTGGCTGCCCAAACAAAGACCAGCCATATTCGTCAATTCCTCTTCGGCCAAGTTCCAGCCTGCCGGACACAATATCATTCAGCTCCTGCCAGGCAGAACTGTTTCTTTGATAAATTACAGTAAGTACAATGGAAAACACGGCCAGAATTGGCATGACCCAAACTCCCAGCCTGTCCCACTCCCGTTCCCACCAAATCTTTAAATTCCGTCCGGCCTTCCTGGAATTTGAAATCCAGTTTCCCAGAGCGAATAGAACTGCCAGTGCCAGGGTGCAGCCAGAATCCAGCCTGGCATTGGAAAAATAGTACACCAACGCTGCAGCCAGAATTGTGATGCCATAATGGTAATGCCTTAATTTCTCTCCCTTCAGGTAAAAATATGCCAAAAACAGAAAGAAAATATGCGCTCCGAAATCAGTTGGATAAATAATTCCAAATGAATTCCGAGTCCCTCTATTTACCGTTTCATACCGCAGATTTTCAATGACATCCAACGATGATGCTCCAAAAGCCAGCAGAACAATGGTCACATTAATGGCCAGATATACTTTTAAAATCTTTTCAAATTTAATATTCCGGCTTCCGGCTATCAGCAGCAGCCAGAAAAACGGGTTAATCGAACCGCTGGAATAAAGTACCAGACATATACAGGCCAGGGCAAGGCCTAAAAGAAAAAACTGCTTTATGGAATAATGGTCATACAGCAGGATTTTCAGCCCTACAAACAGCGCTGCTAATGGAACACAAATCAAGGTCATCAGTCCGCCCAGAGGGAACATGGTGGTAATCCACACGCTTCTCCATAAAAACAAGATATAGCCTGCAAAAAAAAGCAATTCCCCCGTATATTGGTCGCTAAGACACTTCTGATAAGTCTGTCCTGCTTGATTTTTAAATTTTGTCAAACGTCCTGCTTTCACTGCTTCCATTCCTGCTCTCCTACCTGACTATTTTTCCCTCTGCCGGCCCGATGGCTTTTTATTTTTTCTCTGTACAGAGTGTATCGTCTGCTTCCTGTCCGGCAAACCACCCTGCCTAACTTTTCACCAGAATCTCCTGATTACCCAATTACAATGCATCCCAGAAGTTTTACCTGAAAACGCTGACATAGCTGAATCTGCTGTTCTAACTGGCTGTATGTGGTTTTTCCAACCTGTGCCAGCAGAAGGCAGCCCTTGCTCTCAATCATTTTCTTTAACTGTTCTGCATCTTCATATACGCGGAACCCTGTTTCTGTCTGAAATCCGGCTTTCTTAATTGCCTCTGCATAGTCCAAAGCAGTCTGTTTTGTGATATCATCTTCCTCCAGAGCATTTAAAAAGATCCCAGTAAGCCCCTGCTGCTTAGCCAGCAGTTCCACATCCATCATACTTCTTTCCAGTGCCGGCTCATACTGTTTCCCATCCCTTAAACTTCCGACTACATTTAAATTTGCATGTTGTAAATCTTCTTTTGATCGTATGCGGTTCCCTAAAATATACTGTAAAATAAACACAAGAGCAGGCAGCATAATCCCAAACAAAATCCCCACAACCATATAGGTTGCCATTTGTATCTTGGGATTCACCGTCTTGGCTTCCAGCACTTCTGGTTCATTTTTTTCAATATAACTTTTCTTATTATTCTGCTGAGAAATCTTCTTATTCTCCAAATCGGAACGGTTGGAAATATAATTTTTCAAATTATTCCGGTTATTATTTTGGCTGTTTAAAATCCCCACATCAGCTTTTGTGTAAAAGGCAGTATCAATTTCTTTTAAAGTAAAATTTCCCTGCACACTGGCAATCTGAGGCACCTGCTCCTGTATCCGAGTCTTAACCAGTTCTGTAATTTTCTTAAGCTGCTCTTCATCATAGTGTACAATTGTAATATTCAAAAGATTTGCCGTAATCGATGTGCTAATAATTTCTCTCCAGGTTTCCACAGCCAAATCGTTCCATTCCTCTGAAAGAGCCTCCTTCAGCCCTCCTTCATTAATGTACAGATTCAGGGCATTTAAAATATTTCCTGTATTGGCCTCAGTCTGAAGACCGTACTGCACGGATGCCACCTGGATATTTTGTGAATCCAGCTTCATATAAATGGACTGATCCATATATTTTTGAAGCTCTTCAATCTGCTGGTTAGCCAGCTTTAAGCTCTCCTCTACATCAGCTATGGTAGTATCATATTCCTTGATTTTCTCATTGAAATCGTCAATCTCCTCCTGCTGCTCTTCTGTCAGCACTTGAACCTTGCTGGCCTGCTGTATCCCCAACACCGCAAATGCAACTGCACAAATCAGAATAAATATCCCGATTATCTTTTTCTTTTTCCAAAAATCATCAATTAAATTTCTTAAATAAATGGATTTCAAGTTACTCATGGTTATGCCTCCTTTATTTTCATCAGCCTTATTTTTGTCTTCTTCTTTGGAAACAATCGCTTCGCTTTTCTTATATAGAATATCCGGACTGCTCCATGGACATCCTTTTATTATTATGTTATACTGGGGCTATTCGGCTGCTGCCGTTATTATGAAAGGCGAATGAATATGAAGAAAAATCCTTCTTTAAAGTTAAACTTTATTATGAATATAATCCTTACTGCTTCTGCATTTCTTTTTCCTGTCGTAACCTCTCCATATGTTTCCCGGATTCTTCTGCCAGAGGGCACAGGACGAATCGCATTTGCATCTTCCATTATCTCCTACTTCGCCCTGGTTGCCAGGCTTGGAATCCCTACTTACGGAATCCGTGCCTGCGCACAGGTACAGGATGACTCAGAAGAACTGACACGGACAGCTCAGGAAATTTTTATCATTAATCTGATTATGACCTTTGGCGTATATCTGGTTTTTTTTGCTTCTCTTTTTTTCATCAGCCAATTCCGTCAGGATCAGTCTTTGCTGCTGGTAATCAGCAGTACAATGATCTTAAATCTTCTTGGAATGGAATGGCTTTACAAAGCTTTAGAGCAATACCTTGATATTACAGTCCGTTCTCTTATCTTTAATTTAGGCGCTGTTTTGCTTACCTTTTTATTGGTCCGCACCAAAGAAGACTTTGTGATCTATGGAGGCATCACCGTTCTTGCCAGCGTTGGATCTAACATTTTAAATTTCGTTTTTGTCAGAAAATATATTTCCTTTGCCCCCTGCCGTCCCTATCATTTTGCACGGCATCTGAAACCAATTTTTGTATTGTTTGCCCTGTCTGTAGCAACCACCATTTATACCAATCTGGATGTGGTAATGCTTCGGGTTATGACTAACAGCCAGGAAGTAGGCTATTATGATGCTGTAGTAAAAGTTAAAAATCTTATGGTTATTTTGGTTACGTCACTGGGGACCGTTTTGCTGCCCAGGATTTCCTATTACGTAAAAACCAATCAGCAGCCAGAATACTTAAAGCTGTTAAATAAATCCTTCCGCTTTGTATGTTTAACCGCCCTTCCCTTATGTTTTTACTTTATTATTATGGCAAAAGAAACCATTTCCTTTATTTTTGGAAATCATTATCTGAATGCGGTTCCTGCTGCACGCCTGATTCTTCCCACTGTGCTGTTGATTGGACTTACCAATGTAATCGGCATTCAGATGCTGGTTCCCCTGGGAAAGGAAAAGCTGGTAGTATACTCCACCTGTGCCGGCGCTGCTGTGGATGTGATGTTAAATGCTTTGCTGATTCCCCGCTTCCGTTGTTCTGGCGCCGCTGCCGGCACTCTTGCAGCAGAAATCACTGTGCTTCTGGTACAGTTATGGTATATCCGTACCTGGTTCCCATATTTTAAAGGAGCGCTTCCGATCAAGAAAGTCTTAATTGCCCTGATCCCCTCATGCTTTCTCCTTATTGCACTTTGCCAGTTCCTTCACACAAGCACCCTTTTTATGCTGTGCGCAACCTCTCTTGCCTTTTTTACAGTTTACGGCGGATGCCTTTTGCTTTTAAAATGCCGGCTTAGCCCTTAAACTTCCTTCTGACTGCCAGGCTGATCATTCCAAAGGAACGATATCCTGTTTTCCGCAGCAGACAGACAGCCGGATTTTTAACTGCCTGATACACCTTAGGGTACTCTGCTTTCAGCCGTTTTTCAAAAGCAGTAAGCTTCTCCTTGCTGCTTCCTGACAGCATCAGATAAATTTTATACTGGCTTGCCACAATCCTTGCTACTGTTTTTTCCAATACCACGGCACAGGCACTGTCCCTATGAGCCTGATAGAAAACCAGCAGACGATTTAATACACGTTCATGCTGGCTGCATTGTTTTCGAAGCTTTTCAGCACTCATACTCTGCCCTGGAAGGCCGATACGGTACTGATACACAAAATCCGGAACAGCAGAAACTGTTTTCACATATGGCAGCGGAAACAGCATGTATTCTGTGTCCACATAAAAGCAGTGCTCATCTAACCGTTCCGGCTGACCGCGTATTACCGAAGTTTTATACGTGATCCCATGCATTTTCATAAAAATCCGGTCTGCCACTTCGTCTAATTGGCAGTCTGTGCCATAGCAGATTCCCGGGCAAATTTCCTGAACCTCTGCCTTTTTCTCTCCAGATTTATGATCCACCCAATAATAATTGGACAGCACCATATCAGCATTTGTGTTCTCCAAATGCTGTACAAAATGAACCAGGCTTTCTTTATCCACCCAGTCATCTCCATCCACCACCCGGAAATACATTCCCAAGGCTTCCTCTATTCCCCGGTTAATGGTAGAACCATGGCCCCCATTTTCCTTATGAATCACTCGAAAAGTGCCCGGATACCGCTCCTCATATGATTTTGCTATCTGAGGAGAGCCATCTTTGCAGCCATCGTCAATTACCAATACCTGGATTTTCTCCATAATCTCAGGAATAATAAAAGAATCCAGACATTGGCTGATATAAGTTTCCACCTGATACATGGGAACAACAATTGATAATAGTTTACTGCTCATAATCCTCTGTCTTTCCTACCCTGCTAACTGGTAATTGATCACGATTCCTTTAATGCCGGATCTTCCCACTTTCCCTCCTCAAAGCCTTCTGTGGATTCTTTCATAAACAAAATCTTAGGCGTCATAAGGATTAATTTAAAGTCCAGCAATATGGAATAATTCCTAATATAAGTTAAATCCAGCTTTAATTTATCATAGCTGGTGGTACAATACTTCCCATAAATCTGTGCATATCCCGTAAGGCCAGCTTTCACCTTTAAGCGGTACTCAAACTCTGGTATATTTTTTGTAATAATTTTAGCCAATTCCGGACGCTCCGGCCTTGGCCCTACAAAGCTCATATCTCCCTTCAGAATATTCAGCAGCTGAGGAAGCTCATCTAACCGGGTGGCTCTCAAAAAATGTCCGATAGGAAGAATCCTGGGATCTTTATCCTCCGCTTTGACCGGGCCGCTTTTCTTTTCAGCATCTACAATCATGGTTCTGAATTTATATATGGAAAAAACCTTTCCGTCCTTGGTTAAACGCTGCTGGGTAAAAAAAGCAGGCCCTTTATCTGTACATTTAATTGCCGCTGTAATCAGTATAAACAGGGGGCTGGTCAGCAAAAGCAAAAGCCCGGATACCAAAATATCCTCTAACCGCTTAATGCACCGCTGATCCCATGCCAGCCCGTCGTAATTGCGGGACAAATATAAAGGCGCGTCAAAAATATTCAGCTCAATAGACGTCCTTAGAAGGATATCGCTGATTTTAGGAACCGTATAGCTTCGGATATTCAGGGCATAGCAGCGTTTCATCAGCTTATTTCTGGACTCTGCCGGGATATCTCCGATAATAACGCCGTCATACGCTTTTGATTCAGCTACGATCCTTTCTATCCCTTTATCAATCGAAACGGTTTTTACAATCTCATACTTATCCTCTCTGGTTCCAATCCGGTTCATCAACTGAAACATTGGCATTTTGCTGTGGACCAAAAGAAGCCGCTTTCTTGGAAATAAAAAACGGTAGACTCTTCTGAAAACCCCGGCCCAAATCATCACCAAAATCAAATCCACCAGTGTTACTACCAGCATACCAGCAGGGTTGTGCATCTTTTTATCGAACAATACTACTTGAACATAAAAAAACACATTAATCCCTATGATTGAGATCATATGAGAATATACCAGATTCCAATACCGGTAAATTCCCACCTTTAAACCGCCGTACATACGGTGAAAAAAAAGCAGAAGCACGAAATATTCCCCTGCAATCAGCCAATTTCCCCTGCGGTAAAATGCAATGGTCATATGTGTATTATACCAGTTCATCCATGCATAAAAATAAACTGCCAGCTCTACCAGCACAATAACTGCAGAGCCGACAAACTTTACAATTCTTTTATACTGTTCAAAACTGCTGTTATTTGTAATCTCTTCCATAGTTTAACTATTCCTTAGCTTTTCATCGTAAATTCTCTTCCTGATTCCATTTGGCAAAATACTGACTGCTACCCTGGCAGTCGTAATAAACAAGTACTGAGGCAGAGTAATCACCTTTTGCCCATATAGTTTTGTTTCAAATGCGATAATCGCCTTAGCGTAACGGAGCCCGCCCCGCCGTATATGCATTTGATTGGTGCGCATATACAAAAGCGTCTGAGAAAGATTTGCAAACACACAGCCCCGAAGATACATCCTTACCCACAAATCATAATCTTCAAACAGATAGCAAGGCCGATAGCCCCCTGCCTCTTGAGCCTTTTCTTTCCGGAACATAACACAGGGATGATTCATCGGATTTCGATATTTGATATATGCAGAAAGTTCCTGGTGGGAAGCAGGAAGGGTCTTATGTGAAAGAATATGTTTCCTGGCTTCCTCCTCAGTCAGCGCAGTACCTGTAAACTCAGCCAATGTGCCGCTTAATACATCTACCTTAGGATGTTCCTCCATAAACAATACCTGCTGCTCACAGCGTGTCACCGCGGCAATATCATCTGTATCCATTCGTGCAACCAGATCATGGTTACAATGGTTCAAGCCTTCTGCTAACGCATAACCTAATCCCTGATTCCTTGGCAGCCGGATTACCTTCAGCCAGGAAGAATCATCTGTAAACTCTCCAATCACCTGCTCCAGCCCTTCTGTCAGCAAACCATCGCAGACTAAAACCACCTCATCTGCTGGCAGGCTTTGATTTTTGATACTGGAAAGAGCCCCGCGAAAGTATTCTGGCTGTTCCTTATCATAAACAGACATTAATACAGAATATGGCTCATTCATTTGCTAAATCCTCTCTCGAAATTATATCATTTAACGCTCTTTTCCGCAACTTTCGGCCTGTCGAAAAGAATTGGAAAACCTTTAATATTTTATTAATTTTGTCAATTTTTTCCGTAACTTTACAGGAAATCTGTTGAAATAAGGAATTTTTTTCTTTGCTTCCTTAATCTGGATTAACCTGCTGCCTGGATGCCGCCATTCCCATAGATAAAAGCATCCACATAATGGGCGTTACAATCGGAAGATTTATAGTTACAAAAGCCTGAGCCAGATAACAGCTAACACCGAAAGCAATCATAATTCCCCACTTGCTCCTTGTCTGTTTCTGCAGCATCGTTTTCAGCGATGCCGCAAAAAATCCTACATAAGCCAGCAGCCCAACTGGGCCAACCGTTACCAGATACTGCATATATTCATTATGAGCACTGTCAAACACCTGTCCGCATATCCGGCTGGTTTCTCCTCTGTATTCATGAGTCATAACGCCAAAGGTATCCAGTCCATGACCGAAAAGCTGATTCCCAAAGGGCTGCTTTTGGTAGGACTCCAGCGTAATTCTCCAGATCAGTCCACGAAAAGTTCCCCATTCATCTGAAAATTTCAGATACTTGCCCAAAGCGCCATACCGTTCACTGTTGCCGCCTGCATTTGCATCGTACAAGATAAATATCCCGGCCAGTAAGCAAATTACCAAAAATATCCCCCATATTTTTACCAAACTAAGCCCTAAATTTTCCTTTCGTTCCTCTTTATCCTTCATCCGAAAAACATGAAGCAAAAGGGCAGCCAAATATCCTGCAGGCACTATAAACTTTAACTTGCTGTTCCGAATAAAATTTCCAAAAAATCCATACAGCCATACCACCTGTCCATTCATAGAGGCATCGATACGGGAAACAATATATGCCCCTAAAGCAAAGCCGGATACCAGCAAAAGATATCGTTCAATTCCCCGCCTGCTGCGGAAAGCAGCCAAAGGCAGAAAAGCAAAAATAACTGCCAGCGCAAAAACTGCATTATCACTGTTTCCCATAATCATCGCAGCTACCGTTACCAGATATCCTATATAACACAGAACAGACTTCCACAGCCGTGTTTCTGTTACAAACATAGCACTGAAACAGCCAAACACAATTCCTACAAAAGTAGCATACGTATTAATATTGCCAAAAGTAGAGGTAAAACTATCCATGTCTTCCTTAGAAATCTCTACCTTAAAATTCAATATATCCATTTTAAAATAATCCGTAATTCCAAACAAAAGCGGAATCATAGCGATGATTAAAAATGCATATCCATGCCACGGTTTAAACTGGTATAACCGGCTGACCGACCAGAATCCAACAATATAGATCAGATGTAAAAACAGCCCTGTAAAGCGCCCCTCATTTCCCCAAAAGGATTCATATAAATAGGAAGAATGCAGCGTAGAAATCACACAGACTATTAAAAAAACTGCTAAAAACCAGTCTGCCCATGTCATCGTATTTTTAATTTCTTTGAGAGAAAATTTTCCCAAAAAATCCTTGGTATACTGCATCTTAAATTCCAGGCAGTCAATACAAAAAAAGATTGCTGTCATCAGCAAAAGAATCCCAAACATTGCCAGCATTGTTAAATAATAAAATTGATATTTTGCCTCCAAAATATCAAAATAGTAGTCCCGGTAATACAAAGGAAATATAAGCAGCACGCACAATAAGCCAATTGTAGCAATGCCAGAATAAATTTTTTTACAGATATCTAAAAATAAATCGTTCTCCTGCTGAATTTCGTTTTGCTTCATTCCATTTCTCCCATCCAATTTCTTCTACAGCAAATTCTTTGTTATCTATTCATCCGTTTTACAATCGTTTCTCGTATTCTGCATTTTGTAAAGTATACCATCTTATTAAAGATTATGCAATCTATCTGGCCTTTTTATTCCCGTTCACCAATCTACCACCTGATTCACAATTTCTTTCTGCTCCAGACTGCTTCTGCGCAGATAAATCCTGGTAGCTTCCAAACTCCCATGACCAAGCAAATCGGAAAGCAGCGAAATATTATCACAGTATCTCACAAAGTTTTTTGCAAACCGGTGTCGGAAAGAATGGGGATACATAACTCTTTCATCCAAATGATAGCATAATGCCATATTTTTTAACTGTTTGCGAATCCCAGAATCTGAGATCCGCTTCCCCCGGCTGGTTATAAAAATATCTCCTGATAACCGCTTCGTTTCTTTCAGCCACTTGGTCATATCCTTTCGAAGCAGCCGCGGTATGTAAATACGATGTACTTTATTTCCCTTTGAATAAATATTTTTGAACCCGATTTGGATATCTGCCACCGTAAACTGAACCACTTCGCTGACTCTGGCTCCAGTTGCCGCCATAAGACGAATTAAAAAGTAATAAAAATACTTTTTATCTGCCAAAAGCCGAATTTTCAGATACTCATAGTCGCCTTCACTGATAACATGTTCCAAATAAACAGGACGCTGAATTTTAATCAGACTTACTAAACCGTCTGTCCATCCAACATAAGTTAAAAAACGGTTCATTCCATTAATCCGCAGATTTATTGTTCTGGGTTTATAATGCTCAAAAAGATATAGTTTATAAGATTGCAAATTAGAAATCGTAATCTCTGAATATCGCTGAAAAAATTGGGAAACGGCATATAAATAGGATCGAATCGTATGTTTTGATCGGTTTTGATCGGTCAAATAGTTCTCAAATTCTTTCAGCAGCAATTCTTTATTTCTAATATCAGCTTCCATATTCTCCCACTTTCTCTTCTGTCTGCCCTCACTTTACCTTTTACCTTTTCATATTAGGAAAAAATCACATATTCGTCAATCAAGATTTTCTTAATAATAATTAATAAAGAAAGATTGATAGTTTTGATAATTTCAAATATTGGAAGTATAATGGCCTCGTAATGCAAAAGGAATTTCAGATGAATTTCAAAAAGAAAAAGGAGAGTGCATTCATTATGAGAAAGCAGACAAAATTAGTTG
>JAAWIS010000090.1 GCA_022796475.1 Lachnospiraceae bacterium
TCGGTCAGCGATGCCACCGCATCGCCTCCCTCCGCCGCCTTGCAGACTGAACATTCATTCTGCGTCATTTAGCTGAAAGTAAATGTGTCAGAACACTAGGTTTTCATTACACTGGAATGGGCGGCACAATTTGGGATGCCGTTCTTTCTGTCAGAACAAACAGGGCGTGCTTTAAAAATGCGGTCAGTACTGGCACAACGCTTTAAGCGGCGATTTCCTTGGTTCGTCCATAGAACGTCAGCAGGTACAGCCCGCACAAGCCGACCACGGCATAAATCATACGTGACAGCCAGTTGCTTCCCAAAAGGAATGAAACCAGGTTAAAATCGAAAAAACCGATTAATCCCCAGTTGACAGCGCCTATAATACTGATCGCTAATACTGTTTTGTCTAATGTTTTGTTCATGAGAACCCCTCCTTACTTCAAAAATCGAATGTGCAGATGCACAGGTGATTTGTTCGATGTAAAGTGTTCCCCAAAGCAGCTATTTTATTCGGCTCTGCTAAAGGCGGCAGAAATTTCTTTTTCCATATCGTCAAAAAGCAGCCGTTTGTTATACTGGTAGTATCGCGGACAGTCATATTCCTGTAAAAATTTTACACAATAAAAATTCGTATTTAGCTCTGTTACAAAAATTACCATTTCCTGGCTGTCGCCGAAGGCAGCTTCCATAAAGTCGAATCCATGTTCCAGCTTTTGGGCGGCATGTTCAAAGTCCTGTTCAAACCGGCTGCTGTCTTCTGCAAATTGATCCCGAAGAAAATCCCATCCTCCATTTTTCTCTGTCATCTGAGCATGATAGTGTTCCAGAGCATCAAGAAGTTTCTGATAACGGAGGTTATCTCTTCGGGTCAGCAGCTCTTTCTGCTTTTTTTCCTCCCATTCAGCCTGGGTTTCTTTTATGAGAAGAAAAAGGCGGCTGGAGTCATTTGGTTCTTTTCGGGAAAGTTCTGGATCCTGGAATCGCTTCAGTACGTTCATTAACTGTTCTATTTGCACTTCTTTTTCCAAAATTTCCTGAAATTCACTTCCAAGCTTTGACAAAAGCAGCCCCACAAGGCTTAATTTTTCATCAAATGGGGCTCTGGCAGCCTGATCACATACATGTTCTTTTATTATGCCGGACAGAATTTCTTCTACCTGGTAATCATTTTGGTATTTATAGTAAAGCTCAAGATAATTTGCAAAATCCTTTGCAATTTTCGGATGCTGAAGGTACTGAATCATGACTTCCCGATCCGCTTTTTTTCCAAGGCGTTCATAGATTTCCATTAACCGGGATAAATCTTCCCAGCCTCTTGGAGTTGCAAACAGTTTTCCGTCTACTGTAGTTTCAATATAGCAAAAATACTGCTTTTTAATATTCAGGTAAGAAAGGATGGCAGGATGGAGCTGTTCTGTTTGTGCGTATTCCTTCCATACATCGAAATTCGGCTCTACCATGATTTTTTTAATCCGGTCTAAGGTTACCACATCAAATTCCCGAACAGATTTGTTATACTCTGGCGGATTCCCGGCAGCGACAATCACCCAGCCCTCCGGAATCGGATGGTTTCCGAAGGTTTTGCACTGTAAAAACTGCAGCATAGTAGGTGCCAGAGTTTCCGAAACGCAGTTGATCTCATCAATAAAAAGAATGCCTTCTTTTAAGCCGGATGTTTCAATTTTATCGTAGATAGCGGCTACAATTTCACTCATAGTATACCGGGTAACCGGGTATTCGGCATTGCCATAAGATGTCTGCTGAATAAAAGGCAGGCCAATGGCACTTTGCCTGGTATGATGGGTAATGGTGTAAGATACCAGCCCGATCTGGCATTCCTTTGCAATCTGTTCCATAATCTGGGTTTTCCCAACTCCTGGCGGTCCGATTAACAGCACTGGCCTTTGGCGGATTACCGGGATTGCATAATTCCCAAACTGGTCTTTATATAAATAGGCCTCAATGGTATTCTTAATTTCTTCCTTTGCCCGTTTAATATTCATGTTGTTTTTCCTCCAAATCTTCTTGTGAAAGAATGATTTTCATCGCCCACCCTGGAACAGAATGGTCGGAATAATGATCATCTATAAATACAAATACCGTATCGTAAGCAGGTTTGTTAACCGGGTAGATCCCTTTGCCGTCAGTAAAGTAAATCATTCCCCGAAGATTAGAAAAAGCGCCCTTTTTACGAAGATTCGATACGTATTCAAAAGCAGGGCGAAAGTCCGTTCCTCCATGGCCGGCTATGGTAAAATGTTCCATATAGGCTTTCATTTCATCCTTATTATGGATGACAACGTCTTCCTGGATTTGCTCATCACATTGGATAATGTGGATGGTTACATGACAGAAATAGCTTTCTGTGGAAGATAAAACGGAATAAGTTTCTTCTAAAAAACGCCGGATCAACTGGCCAGAGCAGGACATAGAGGTATCAATTACAATGGCAAAGTCTTCAATCCGGCGGACTTCTTTCGTTTCTAATGGTTCTATCAAAGGCATATTCCCATAAAGTTCCAGGCCGTAAGTATAAAATACCGGGTCAAAGGAATCTGGATCTATCTGGATCTCTTCTTTCAGAACAGCAAATTTCTTTAAAAATTCCCGGTAATCATACCGGCTGCGGTTTTCAACCTGCACCTGTTCCAGCAGATTGGGGCTGTCCTCAGAGCCATCCTTTGAGCCGGTGGTTTCCATACTGGTCTGCAGCTTTTCCCGGATATCTTTCCATAGATTCTGGCGGCGGATCAATTGACTTTTTGGAAGTTCCTGCTCCCACAAATCGTGATCGTCTGTGTGGAATTCTGCCGAAAGCCGCTGAAGCTGCCTGCTGTTTTGCTTTTGCTCTGAAAGTTTTTTGTAGATCCCTTCTGCATTGAATACCGAAAGCCCCATGTTTTGAAAACGCAGGTAGGTTTCCCGACGAAACATTGAGGGCGGAATCCGGACACATGTTTGATATAAGTGATCGATAATCGATTCAATGGCGATATCACAGGCCAGATTCCACATAGAAATATCCCGCCCTTTTCTGGTATCCATGTGGCAGAACAGACAGTGAAATACCATGTGGAGATACATCCGGTTTACCAGGATGCGTCCCTGGCGGCAAAGGTCTATCAGAAATTGAGGCTGATAATAAATCGTAAATCCGTCTGTAGCTGCCCCTGGCCGGCTCCAATCGGCTTCAAAGCTAAGACTGCTTAAGGATAGGTCCAGATAGCGCATATGGAGATACAGCTCATTCTGGGACATGGTCAGGATTTTTACGCAAAGCTCTACCTGGTTAAGTTCTTCCAACTGCTGGTGCCTGGTGGGATCAATCATGGCCGCCTCCTGATGGAAATGCAGTTTTGTGAAGGGTTTCATGTTCTTCCTTTAACTCTTCATACAAGCGGTAAAAGGGCCAGTGGGCATTTTGCGGAGTAACGACAGCTTTCAGGGGAATTTTTGGAACACCAGATTTTCTTAAATTAGAGAGAAGGAGATCCATTCGGCTGTCTGTAAACCGATAAAGTACCAAGACATCCTGGCAAATATTTTTTTGCTCTTTTGTGGAATCAGGGTTGAAAGATTCGGACAGGTTTTTGTGGCTTTCAGGGGAAGATGATTCCGGGAAACAGTTGGGAACACCTGCTAAAACTCCCACCTTTTCCGAAATTTGATCGGGGCCAATATTTTTAATCCGCACCCCCATGCGGATCAGAACGCTTTTTAACAGACCGGTCTGCTTCTTTGTCAGAATTCCGGCATCCTGAGGGGCGTTTTCCCCTGGTATATCAGCGTGATAATATAATACAACTTCCTGTAATTTTCCCATGATGTTCCTTTCCTTTGCCTGTAGGTTTTCGTATGACAGAATCTAAAGATTGACTGGGACAGCAGAACTGCAAATCTCATTCGTTTCTATCATATGTCAGATAAAGATAAAATACAAGCCCGGAATTTTATGCGGAAGTATGGCAGGGTTCAGACACGCTTTCGTGTAAATTATAAAAAGGGGATGACAGCAAAAGTAAAGAAGACTATAATAAATTTAATGATACCCTCAGTGGACAAGGGGATAGTTGGAGGATTTTATATCATGTTTTTTATTGGAGGAGTCGGCCAAGGCTCAAAAATACTGGATATTTCTAAGATTCTTACCTGTAAATTCTGCGGCAGCCAGGCAGGCTGCCAAATTGTGATGACTTATTACTACTTCAGTTTCTTTTTTATTCCGCTGTTTAAATGGAACAGGAGATTTCTGATAAAGATGCCCTGCTGCGGGGCGGTTTATGAGCTGAATGCTGAGGTGGGAAAGGCGCTGGCCAGAGGAGAACAGGCGGAGATCCGGAATGAAGATTTAAAGCTATTGCAGGAAGGAAACGGACGTTGGACGGGATCTGGTCAGACAGGCGCTCAGTTTAGAGAAGCCGATGGGGATGAAGAGATTCCTGAAACGCGCCGCTGCCCTCTCTGCAAGTATGAAGCACCAGGGGAATTTAAGTATTGTCCCAATTGCGGACAGAGGCTTCGTTAAGATACAGAAAGGAAATGATCAGGAAATCAGGAGAGCGTTTATATGATACAGGCAGTGATATTTGATATGGATGGGGTATTAATTGACAGTGAAGGTATTTATTTGGAAGATTTGCTGCAATTTGCCCAGAGGCTGAATCCCCAGGTAAAAAGAGAGGAGATTGTCAGCACAGTAGGAAAAACTGCAAAGGATACATGGGAAATTATGGCGAATGCTGTGAAAAATGGACAGAGCTGGCAGGAATTAAGGCAGACATACCGCCGCCTGAGCCATGTGACAGACAATATAGACTATACCAGTATTTTCCGTAAGGAGGCCAAAGGTCTTCTTTTTGAACTGAAAAAGCGGGGATACCAGTTGGCAGTTGCATCTTCCACTCACAGGCAGCTAGTCCTTCATGTACTGTTTCAAAACGGGATACTGGACTATTTTGAAACGGTAGTAACCGGAGATCAGTTTGTCCGCAGCAAGCCGGATCCGGAGATCTACCATCACACGGCAAAGATTCTTAAGACCGCGGAAACAGACTGCTTTGTGTTGGAGGATTCTACAGTGGGAATTCGCGCCGCTCATGATGCAGGGATGAAAGTTGCGGCGGTAATTGATAACCGGTTCGGGTTTGACCAGAGCCTGGCAGATTATCAGGTAGAGAAAATCGAAGATATTTTACAGTATTTGTAAAGCAAATGGTAAAATATTTGCCGCCCAATTGCTTAACGCAGCTTGCTGCGGGGCGTTTATTTGGGCAAAACTCCTGGTTTCTGCCCTTTGGGCACAGAAGATATAAAGGGGAACAAATAGATTTGTCAGTCTAAAGAAATGAGGAAACAAAATGATATTAATTAAAAACGGACGGGTATTAGATCCGGAATCCGGATTTGACCAGATTGCAGACGTTATTTTAGATGGGGAGAAGATTTTTAAAATTGTAAGTGAAAAAGAAGACGTTAAACAGTCCGATCCGGAATATGAACAGGTAATTGACGCTTCCGGAAAAATCGTAGCGCCCGGCCTGATTGACGTTCACGTGCATTTCCGGGATCCTGGCTTTACTTATAAAGAAGATATCCGCACCGGTGCAGCGGCTGCCGCGAAAGGCGGTTTTACTACCGTAGTGTGCATGGCAAATACAAAGCCTAAAATTGATAATACAGAAACTCTTGCCTATGTACTTGAGGAAGGAAAAAAAACAGGGATCCAGGTACTGTGCTGCGGAGCTGTTTCAAGGGATTTTGGAGGACAGAAGCTGACCAATATGAAAGCATTAAAGGAAGCCGGAGCCGTAGGGTTTACTGACGACGGGATTCCACTAAGAGATGGGATTTTTGTAAAGCAGGCCATGGAAGAAGCAGCCAGACTGGGGCTGCCAATTAGTCTTCATGAAGAAGATCCCGGGTTTATTCGTGAAAATGGAATTAACCATGGCCCGGTTTCCAGCCAGCTTGGAATTTACGGTTCCCCATCCCTGGCAGAGGATACTATGGTGGCAAGGGACTGTATGATTGCTCTGGAAACAGGGGCAACGGTGGAGATCCAGCATATCAGTTCCGGCAATTCTGTGGCTATGGTACGCCTGGCAAAAGCTTTGGGAGCCAATGTATGGGCAGAGGTAACGCCCCATCATTTTACCCTGACAGAAGAAGCAGTCCTGGAACATGGAAGTTTGGCAAAGATGAATCCGCCCCTTAGAACGGCTGGTGACAGGGAGCAGTTGATTAAAGGCCTGAAGGACGGAACCATTGATCTGATTGCAACCGATCACGCGCCCCACAGCACTGAGGAAAAGGCAAAGCCTCTGACGGAAGCCCCCAGCGGAATTATCGGCCTGGAAACGGCCTTGGCTTTGGGGATTACTGAGTTAGTGAAGCCAGGGCATCTTACCATGATGCAGTTAATGGAAAAAATGAGCCGGAATCCGGCAAAGTTGTATCAACTGGAAGGCGGGCGGCTGCAGGAAGGCGGGCCTGCAGATCTGGTTATTTTTGATGCAGCAAAACGCTGGAAGGTAACAGAGTTTGCATCGAAAGCGGTTAACAGTCCGTTCTTAGGCGCCGTTTTGGAGGGAAAGGTAGCGTATACGATTTCCCGGGGAAAAGTGGTATATCAGGACAGGGAATAAAACAAGATTAATCTCTGTCTGACAGACCTTTCTGTTAAGTGGATGTCCACTTAGCAGAAAGAAACTGTTGGACAATCTTTAATTGGAAGGAGCGTATTCGTTTGCTAATTTCCAGGCAGTTGCCAGAGAAGCATTATAACTCCGGATCCCAGGCTGCCAAGAGGGCTGATTCTGCCAGGGAATTCCCCGCAAGCTGCTGATGATGAATGCTTTTTTGGCAACAGAGTCAGTTACGCTCCAAGAATGGGGGATGGTCTGTGAATCTAAGATCTTAGGATCTAAGTTAGCTGCCTGAATAGCAGGGGCGGCATCTGCCGACAGATGCCGAATCAGGTAATCAATATTATTCTGCGTAATCCAGCCGTCTTCCCGGGCAATGTTGTATTTTGCAATCTGGTAATCCGGCCTAGACCATGCAAAGCCACAGTAAGCTACAGTAACGGATACCAGGCACCAGTAAAATAAGGGAAACTGAGGGCGGAAAATCAGGATCAGTACTCCGGCCATTAAAATGGATAAAAGACCAAGAAACCATAATACAAACAGGCGAAGGAACGTCAGCCAGTACGCACCTACATAAAGGATCATCCGGTATCCGGCTGAGGCAATCATAATATAAGTACAGATGCTGATCACAACCAGCATGGCGGATAAAAGCCGATGGTTTTTAAAATACTTCAGGCAGCTTAAAACCAGAACCAGGTTTAGAAGAGATACTGCTAAAAGCTGGAAAAACCCCTGGCGGGCATATTGTGCATAGGTCATATTCCATGGAAGGCGCCCTTTTCTTCCGAACAGGTAAATAATTTGGATCACACAGAAGAACAAATAAAGCAGGCCAATGAAAAAGGTAAAGCTGATGGCAGCTACTGGATTTTTCTGGTTCTTTTCACTTTCTTCTTTGGGAATCCCCATAGAGCAGACACTTCCCAGCGAGCAGTAAAAAAGCAAAGAAAAGCCTGATACCAGCAGAATAATTTCCAAGATAGAGGCTGGTTTTAAAATATCCAGGACTAGCATATAGAGGATGGAATGAAACACGGCATCAGCGTCAGCAAGCAGGGTTCCAAGGAAAAAGACTGCCGGAACTGCAGCGCAAAAACCAGTCAGGATCAGAAACAAATTTTTATATTTTTCACTTTTTAAATGTTTCATAAACGAAATGCCATGGGCAAAGGGCAGATGAAGACAGCAAACGATACCCAGCCAAAAGCGAAGAATGGCATTTCCATATTTTCCGATATTCCACCGGGAATCGTCATAACACTGATGAATCAGGAAAACAGCTCCTAAAAGAATTTGAGCAGTATGATTAAACATATGGAGGGTGGGGCTGGCGGTAAAACTGCTGTTAAATGCTAAAACCATAGCGGCTGCTGTCAGAAACCAGGAATCTTTTTTTATCAAAATTTCAAGGGATGGCAGAAGACGGTAAGCGGCCAGATAAATAGCTCCGATAAAAAGGGGATAGGTGACAGCATTTGGGTTTTTGTAAAAACAAAAAGCAGCAAGCAGGCCAACAGCCAATGCCCACAGTCCATACCAGCCAAAATGCTCTTTTAACTGAATCTGATAGGGATTCAGGGGAGCAGGTATTGGTGCTGGTGCCTGGGGAGAACCGGAATTTTGGGTGGCGGTAAGATTGGGCTTTATGGCGCCGTAATTGCTGTGGGACAAATTATTTTCCATATTTTCCATAAAATTATACATTCCTTTCTAAAAATAATAGATGGCAGGCAAAAGCGGACTGGGATGCAGTGGTCATGGCCAGCATGGACTTGAATATAATGCAGACCTAGTGTTCTGACACATTTAGCTGAAAGTAAATGTGTCAGAACACTGGTTCAATTATCTGCACCTTTATAGTTCCTTTTGTTCTGGAATATACTGGAGAATATCCCCAGGCTGGCAGTCCAGAACCTTGCAAATTTCCTCCAATGTGGAAAAACGGACAGCTTTGGCTTTGTTGTTTTTCAATATGGAGAGATTAGCAGGGGTGATGCCGATTTGCGCGGCTAAATCACCGGCAGAAATTTTCCGGCGGGCCATCATGACATCCAAATTTACAATGATGGGCATAGGTTCCTCCTTAAATGGTGTAGTCGGCTTCTTCTTTTATTTCTTTTGCCTGCTCAAACGTATTCTTGATCACCCGGATTAAAAGCCCCATCAGAGCAAAGCAGGCGGTAATGATTCCCCAGAACAGATAGTAAACCATAGAAACCAGGCAGATTGCGGAAATGGCAAAACACATCCAGGAAATCAGACGAAGCCGAAGGATATTGGCATTTGTAAAGATATTTTCCAAACCGATGTCTGTAATTAAGCGCCAAAGCTGGAACAGCAGGATTCCTGTGGGGATGGCGCAGGCATATACGGTTCCCATAAAGAGCCATTTGCTTTTTCCGGCAGCAGAAATACTGGAGCGGACAAAAATATCCATCAATACAGGACAGGTGAATACGACAGCCAGATAGCCGCCGATGAAAATCATGATACAAAGCTTTGTCAAGAAAATAGACTGCTGTTTCGACCAAATCATAGAAAACCTCCTTGCCAGTTCATGAGTGTTTCCGGAAACTTTCTCACATAAAAGTTTTCGGAGCTTTTTGAAAAAGAATTCTCACACTATTATTGTTTCGATTCATCATTGATACAGGAAGGATATCACATGAGTGATTGTTTTTCAATAAAAATTTATCGAAAAACGATAAATTAATAATTTTATCAGAAATATGGTCAGAAAGATGTAAGAATTCTTGATATGCTTTAACAGGCAGCTTCCTTCGATTCTTCATCGGCACTTTTTCGGATAATCCAATGGCAAAGAATCCGGGGGGATTCTGTCAGCAAAGGAAACTTTAGCAGAAAACTTTGAAAAACCTGAGAAACACTAAGTTTTTGCTTGCAAATTATGAAATATCAGGTAAAATAGAAGAGATGCGGAAAGAGGACGTAAGGCCTCTTTTTTCGATTACTGTGAGTGAGAGTCCGGCAGGCCGGACTTTTTGTTCTGAAATAATGTTGCTTACAGAACTATGTGGATTGCAGAACAAAATTAGAATTGCAAGAAAGGTAAAAACAGGAATATGATTAGTGCAAATAACATTACACTGAGAATTGGAAAAAAAGCTTTATTTGAGGATGTGAATATCAAGTTTACTGAAGGGAACTGCTATGGCCTGATCGGCGCCAACGGTGCCGGAAAATCTACATTTTTAAAGATCCTATCTGGTCGGCTGGATTCCACCAGCGGAGAGATTGCCATTACCCCCGGCCAGCGTCTGTCTTTTTTACAGCAGGACCATTTTAAGTACGATGCATATCCGGTATTGGATACGGTTATTATGGGCAATGCCAGGCTGTATGAGATTATGAAGGAAAAAGACGCTATTTATATGAAAGAGGATTTTACCGATGAAGATGGTATAAAGGCGGCTGAGCTGGAAGGAGAGTTCGCTTCCATGAATGGCTGGGAAGCGGAATCTGACGCGGCAAACCTTTTAAACGGCCTTGGCATTGAAACGGACCTTCATTATGCGGTGATGTCTACATTGACCGGCGCGCAAAAAGTAAAGGTTTTGCTGGCTCAGGCATTATTCGGAAATCCGGATATCCTGCTGCTGGATGAGCCTACGAACCATTTGGATTTAGACGCCATTGCATGGCTGGAAGAATTTTTGATTAATTTTGACAATACAGTAATTGTGGTGTCCCATGATCGTTATTTTTTAAATAAGGTATGTACCCATATTGCCGATATTGACTACGGAAAGATTCAGCTATATGCAGGCAACTACGATTTCTGGTATGAATCCAGCCAGTTGATGATTAAGCAGATGAAGGAGGCTAACAGGAAGAAGGAAGAAAAGATTAAAGAACTGCAGGAATTTATCCAGCGGTTCTCAGCGAATGCTTCCAAATCCAAACAGGCCACATCAAGAAAGCGTGCTTTGGAGAAGATCGAACTGGATGAAATTAAGCCTTCCAGCCGAAAGTATCCATATATCGATTTCCGGCCATTCCGTGAGATTGGAAATGAAGTTTTGACCGTAGAGCATATCAGCAAAACCATTGACGGGATTAAGGTGCTGGATGATATTTCCTTTATTTTAGGACATGACGATAAGGTTGCTTTAGTAGGGCCCAATGAACATGCAAAAACAGTATTGTTTCAGATTTTATCCGGCGAGATGGAGCCAGATGAAGGAAGCTATAAGTGGGGGCTTACCACTTCCCAGTCCTACTTCCCCAAAGATAACAGCAGAGAATTTGACAATGACGATACCATCGTAGACTGGCTGACTCAGTACTCTCCTGAGAAAGATGTAACGTATGTCCGGGGGTTCCTTGGCCGTATGCTGTTTGCAGGCGAAGACGGAGTAAAGAAGGTGCGTGTGCTGTCAGGAGGAGAGAAAGTCCGGTGCATGCTGTCTAAGCTGATGATTTCCGGTGCTAATGTGCTGATGCTGGACGAGCCTACAGATCATTTGGACATGGAAGCGATTACCGCTTTGAATAACGGCATGATTAAATTCCCGGGAGTTATGATGTTTTCCTCCCGTGACCATCAAATTGTCCAGACCACAGCCAACCGGATTATGGAAATTATTAACGGAAAGCTGGTGGATAAGATTACCACATATGATGAATATCTGGAAAGCGATGAAATGGCAAGGAAACGGTTTACTTTTACTGTAGCTGAGTCAGACGCTGAAGATAATTAAGAGGGAAACAGCAGGGTGACTGCCAGAAAAGATGAGTATGAAAATGTTGAAGAAACAAAAAATGAAACGAAATTTAACAGCTGCCCTGGCAGCGGTCATGACCGCCGGGGCAGGGATTGCCGCTTATGGAGGGGAATGGAAGCAGGATCAGACAGGCTGGTATTATCAGAATGATGATGGAAGTTTTCAAGCGGACGGCTGGTTTACTGACAGCAATGGAAAAAGTTATTATTTTAACAGCCAGGGCTATATGCTTTCTAATACGGCTACGCCTGACGGACAGAGGGTGGGGGCTGACGGGGCATTAATTCCGGCAGTGAGAAGCCTTCCCAGTGCAAAAGGAGATTTGTACTGCAGTGGGCTTCGCCAAACCCTGGATTCCATGCTGCTTTATCCCCAGGAAACGACAGGCTATGAAGATCTGGATCTTCTTCTGGAGCAGATTTTTGCACAGATTATTACGCCGGATATGGATACTCATGATAAACTGAAAGCCTGCTATGACTACCTGATTACCCATACCGTATATGGACAGAACTCTTATACGGGAGGAACCTACCGATACGCTTACGGCACTTTGGCAGAAGGGATTGGCGTCTGCGACGACTATTCTGCAGCCTTTGCCGTAATGGCCAGGAAGATAGGAGTCCCCGTTTATACAGCCAGCGGCTCCACCCATAAATCGAATGGGCAGTTTACCCCTCATACCTGGTGCCAATTGGATTACAATGGCGTTACCTATATCTTTGACCCTCAGGTAGAGGATGTGATTGCAAATAGCAGGGGCGGCGCAATCATGTACATCCGTTTTGGCGGCGCCACAGCACAGTTGGCAGATAAATACCGCTTTGAATTTATCATGGATGATTTTTCCAGTGTGCCTGAAAAGAAAAGTGATTCAGGCCAGGATGAAGGCATATGGACATCCGGTGGCCAGGATAATCTGACAGAGGAGGAACTATGGGATCTGCTTTGGCCGATGCTGTCGGAATAAAAGGTGCAAAGGGCGAAAAGGAGGCAAAAGATGGAAGGATTAGTTAGCGTATTGGCAAGAGCTGCCGCATTCGTCCTTATTATTGTAACAGGATATCTTTTAAAGAAAAAAGGTTTTTTTCACCCGGAAGACTTTAAACTGGTTTCCCAGATGGTAATCCGGATCACCCTTCCCTGTGCGATCATATCAAATTTCAGCCGGCTTTCCATGGAAAATTCACTGCTGTTTATGTGCATGCTGGGATTAATCACAAATGTGTTTATGATTGCAGTGGGCTATAGCGTCAGCTTAAGGGACAGCCGCCAGGGAAGAGTATTTAATATGATTAACCTGTCCGGCTACAATGTAGGCAATTTCACCCTGCCCTTTGTCCAGAGCTTTTTAGGGCCTGTAGGTTTTGCAGCTACCAGCCTGTTTGATGCAGGAAATGCGGTTATGTGTACCGGAATTACCTATACAGTGGCATCGATAGCGGCAGGGAAGGGTTCTCCGTCCCTGAAAAACGTGGCGAAAAGCCTATTTTCTTCCCTGCCTTTTGATGCATATGTAATCATGACGATTCTGGCGATTTTAAAGATTTCCCTTCCGGAGGTAGTGGTTTCTTATGCCCAGACAGTAGGAAATGCCAATGCATTTTTAGCCCTCTTAATGCTTGGAATCGGATTTGAGATCCGCTTAAGGAAGGAGCAGACAGCAAGGCTGTTCAGGCTGTTAGCTTTGCGATACGGGATTGGACTTTTGATGGCTGTGGCTGCTTATAAACTGCTTCCGTTCCGGCTGGAGATACGGCAGGCCATGGCGCTTGTAGCATTAGGCCCGGTTTCTTCTGTAGGGCCTGCATTTACAGAAAGGCTGGGCGGGGATGTGGAGCTGGCCAGCGCAGTCAATTCCATATCGATTGTAACCAGTATCGTACTAATTACCTGTGCCCTTTTGATACTGCTGTAGGGAAGGCAAACAATGAATTGACAAATTAATAAATTTAGCGTACAATCAACCTACATGAAAAAGCGATGAAGAGGATTAGTAAGAATAGATACCGCACAGAGAGGAAGCTTAGGCCTTTGATGAATATCTGGCCAAGGTGGAAGGCTTCCCGGTTCCTCTATACCGAACCGGCCTCAGAGCTCTGCGTGAATAAGCGTAGCGTAGATTCCGGCGTTAACGGGTGGTAATGAAGTGTAATTCCGCGCAAAAAGCTTTTGGAACCGTTAAATGGTTTCGAAACCTTTGGAATTAAAATAGGGTGGTACCGCCGAAGCTGTTTGGTCCCTTGTTAACAGGGGGCAAAGCAGCTTTTTTATTTATAAGATTAGGGTGTCAAAAGCACCTTTGGTGCTACGCTCATACCATATATTGTTATTGCAAATAAATTTGCACATCAATATATGGTATAGAGCGGGTGCATC
>JAAWIS010000091.1 GCA_022796475.1 Lachnospiraceae bacterium
TCGGTCAGCGATGCCACCGCATCGCCTCCCTCCGCCGCCTTGCAGACTGAACATTCATTCTGCGTCATTTAGCTGAAAGTAAATGTGTCAGAACACTAGCGGTTAATTTTTGTAAAAATAATATTGACATGAAATGTGAAAAGTGCTAATATAAGAAACAGAAAATAACCGGTAACTTAACTAGTAACTTAACCGATTATTATCCAGTTAGAAAAACTCTGAAGATGGGATGGGAATTATGGCACAGATGGAAAACAGCCAATTAGACATGGCTCGGAAAATTGAAGAAAAAGGAGTTTCAGAGATCGCTGCTGAAAGCAGGCCGGCATATCACCTGTCATCCCCGGTTGGATGGATGAATGATCCCAATGGATTTTCACTTTATCAGAATGAATATCATTTGTTCTTTCAATATCATCCATTCAGCAAGGTATGGGGACCAATGCACTGGGGACATTGCAAGAGCAGGGATTTTGTAAGATGGGAATATCTTCCAATAGCAATGGCGCCGGATGAAAGTTACGATCAGGGAGGATGTTATTCGGGAAGCGCAATAGAAGTAGCAGGAGAGCATGTGCTGCTTTATACTGGCGTAACCGATCGCTATCTGGAAGACGGAACCCATGATTACTGCCAGGTACAGTGCATGGCAAAGGGAGATGGCTTAAATTACAGCAAATACAAAGGGAACCCTGTAATAGACGGCGGCAGTCTTCCAGAGAGAGGCAGCAAGGAAGATTTTCGTGATCCGAAAATTTGGAAAGAGGGAGAATGTTATTATCTTGTAGTTGGCAACCGCAATGCGGATGGGGACGGGCAGGTTCTGCTGTATCGCACTGATAATCTGGAACAGTGGGAATTTCTTGCGGTACTGGATGAGAGCAAAGGAGAGTATGGGAAAATGTGGGAGTGTCCGGACTTTTTCCCTTTGGGAAACCGTTGGATTTTAATGGTTTCTCCGCAGGATATGCGGGCGAAAGGCTATGAGTTCCATAACGGAAATAATTCTGTATTTATATATGGAAATTATGATAAATCTTCATACCGGTTTGAAAGAGAGAAAGTTGCTTCTGTAGATTATGGGCTGGATTTTTATGCTCCTCAGACTGTGCAGACAGCAGACGGCAGACGGATCATGATCGGATGGATGCAGTCGTGGGATGCCAAGATAACGAATGATTTCTGCAATTGGTCGGGAATGATGACGCTGCCAAGAGAACTTATTTTAAATGAGGGAAAGATTTACCAAAGTCCTGTTCGGGAATTGGAGCGTTATCGCAAAAATAAAATCGAATATGCCGGAAAAATAATATCAGAAAGGACTGCTTTGGACGGCATCAGGGGAAGGGTAATTGATCTGCAGGTTGATATTACAGAGTTTGATTTTCATTACTTTACGATTCATTTTGCATACAGTGAAGAATACGAAATGCTTCTCCAATACAATCATTTGAGAAAATGCCTGACCATTGACAGGACTCATTCCGGCCTTGTGCGGGATGTGGTATGCCGCAGAAAAATGGCGGCAGAGCCTTCTGTTTCAGAAACGCAGAAAGAAACGCTGACTTTGCGGCTGCTGCTTGACCGGTATTCAGTTGAGGTATTTTTAAATGGAGGGGAACGGGTAATGTCTGCCATTTTCCATACTCCTATGGAGGCCGACGGGATAGTTTTTGATTCAGACGGAATGGCCTGTATTAATGTTGTTAAATATGATATTTGCGTTTAAGTTAAGGAGTGGCTGATTCATTCCGGAGGAAAGGAAATTGCTATGGAAATACAGTATTTAGGAACTGCAGCAGCAGAAGGGCTTCCGGCCCTGTTCTGTGATTGTGAAACTTGCAGAAAGGCAAGAAATATCGGCGGAAAGGAGGTGCGTACCAGGACGCAGTCAGTTGTGGATGGAAGGATTCTTATTGATTTTCCGCCAGATACCTACACACATGCCCTTAACTATTCTTTGAATCTGGGGCAGATTCAGCATTTGCTGATCACCCATTCCCATATGGATCACTTTTTTCCTGTTGAGTTAATCCATCGGCATGAGCATTTTGGCCATAATGCCAGGGGAATGCTGCATGTATATGGCAATGCAGCGGTGGAGAAGGCATTTTACGATGCTGTGCTTATCGATCGGTTTAAAGTGCATCCGCTGGATGATGCAGTCAGATTCATCCGGCTGGAGCCCTTTGCTGATTTTACGGCAGATGGCTATCATATTATCCCGGTTCCCGCAGACCATGATAAAAGGGAAGCCTGCCTGATCTATATCATTGAGAAAGACGGGAAATGTTTCTTATATGGCCATGATACAGGGATGAATCTGAGCAGTGAAGCATGGGACTGCATCTTTAGCCGCAAATATGACCTGATATCCATGGATGCTACCATGGGAATGAAAAAGACTGACGGCTATCATATGGGACTGGCAGATGATATTGCATTTGCAAAGATAATGGAAGAGAAAGGATGTATTGGGCCGGATACTGTTAAGGTGATCAGCCACTTTTCACATAATGGCGGCATGACCCATGAAGAATTAGAGAAATTTTCTAAAAAGCATGGCCTGGTTGCAGCATATGACGGTATGAAAGTGTCAGTTTAAGAACAGAAATGATGAAGGAGGAAAATGGTGTGGAAGAAAAGTATGTAAAAGCGGCACAGGAAATTCTTGCCTGTATGGGAGGAAAAGACAATATTGCCAGTGCTGCCCACTGCGCAACAAGGCTCAGGCTTGTCCTAAAAGACGAGGCCCTGATTGACAAGGATGCTTTGGAAAATGTTGAACTTGTGAAAGGTAATTTCAACAATGGCGGCCAGTTTCAGATTATTTTGGGAACGGGCATTGTGAATCATGTTTATGCTGAATTTATCAAAATGGCCAATATTACGGAAATGACCAAAGAGGAACTGAAGAAACAAGCGGCGAAAAAGATGAACCCGGTTCAGAAGCTTTTAAAGACGCTTGCTGATGTGTTTGTGCCGATTTTGCCTGCATTGGTGGCTTCTGGTCTTTTAATGGGTATCAACAATATTCTGACGGCTCAGGGGATGTTTGTGGAAGGCAAGTC
This sequence comes from Lachnospiraceae bacterium, assembly GCA_022796475.1. Taxonomy (GTDB): domain Bacteria; phylum Bacillota; class Clostridia; order Lachnospirales; family Lachnospiraceae; genus Caccovicinus. The sequence continues at coordinate 3,072 of JAAWIS010000091.1, forward strand.
ACTTGTAGAAGCATTTCCAAAGATTAAAGATTTTGCAGAAATGGTGAACCTGTTTTCGAATGCCGGCTTTACGTTTCTTCCAGTGCTGATCGGATTTTCTGCTGCTAAGATTTTTGGCGGGACACCGATTCTTGGGGCTGTTATTGGAGCAATCATGATCCATCCGGATCTGATGAATGGGTATGGCTATGGGCAGGCGCTGCTTGATGGGACTGTTCCGTACTGGAATATTTTTGGACTGTCTGTCGCGAAGGTGGGATATCAGGGGACTGTCCTTCCGGTTATCGCATCAGCCTTTTGCCTGGCATTTGTGGAGAAAAAGCTGCGTAAAATTGTCCCTGCCATGCTGGACAATATTGTTACTCCACTGCTTTCTGTCCTGATTGCCGGAGCAATGACGTTCCTGTTTATCGGTCCGGTTATGAGAGGCGTAGGCGATGCTATGACCAATGCAGTTATGTGGCTGTTCTTTGATCTTGGTTCTTTTGGCGGCCTGATTTACGGAGTTACATATCCACTGCTGGTTATTACAGGTATGCATCACAGCCTGGTAACGGCTGAAACACAGATTCTGGCTAATATTGGCACGTTGGGCGGTTCTCCTACGTTTGCAGTCGTTGCAGCCGCAAACTGTGCCCAGGGAGCAGCGGCATTAGCTGTTATGTTCCGGATGAAGAATGATCCTAAAATGAAGAGTTTAGCTTCTGCTTCCGGCATATCTTCTATGCTTGGAATTACGGAACCGGCAATATTTGGTGTTAACTTAAAGTTAAGATATCCTTTTTACGGGGCATTGATTGGCGGAGGGATCGGAGCTGCTTATGCAACCCTTGTTAAGGTATTATCTGTTTCTCAGGGGCCCTGTGGCGTGATTGGTGTTATTTGTATTCGTCCTGACTGTATGCTGCAGTTTATGGTATCTATGGCTGTTGCAATTGTGTGTGCATTTGCCGCCACAATGGTGTTAGGGGGAGTATTTGGAAAAAAGGAGAAAGAGGCGTCTTCTGCCGGGAACAAGAAGGCAGAATCTGTCCAGACATCAGCCCGGACAGAGAAGCCAGCAGCGGATATCCATACAGAGATAGAAAGCAAAGGGGAAAAAGTGATTTATACCCCGATTCAGGGAACGGTTATTTTGAGAGAAAATATTCCGGATGAAACCTTTGCCTCTGGCATTTTAGGAGAAGGCATTGGAATTGAGCCAGAAACAGGGGAAGTTGTAGCGCCTTTTGATGGGGAAATCGCTTCCATAGCAGAAACACGTCATGCCATCGGCATGATCGGGCCTGACGGAATGGAACTGCTGATCCATGTAGGGGTTGACACGGTAAAGATGAACGGAGAAGGATTTGCCCTTTTGGTATCCCAGGGAGATAAGGTCAGAGCCGGACAGAAACTTATGACATTTGATATATCCAAAATCAAAGCTGCCGGGTACAGTACAACAACAGCAATACTGCTGGCAAACAGCAGCGACTATTCATCCTGCAATGTGGTAAAGACAGGTAAGTCAAAGCAGATGGAGAAGATCATCACAGTTGGGCATAGGCAGTAATATGCAGATGAATTGGCTTAAAAAATATGATGCAAATAATGAAAGAAAGGAAAGAAGAACATGAAAACATTTAATTATGTAATTAAGGATGAGGTGGGGATTCATGCCAGGCCGGCAGGGATTCTGGTAAAAGAAGCAAAAAAATATCAGAGCAAGATTGTTGTCATAAAAGACGGGAAAAAAGCAGAAGCAACCAAGCTGATGTCTTTGATGGGGCTTGGTGTAAAATGTGGTGATCCGGTTATGATAGAGATTTCAGGAGAAGATGAAGAAACTGCCAGCAGAAATATCCAGGCATTCTTTGAAAATAATCTGTAATCAGCTTGTGCCTGGCCGGACATAATGCCGGCTGGGCGGAATGGAGAAGTAAAGTATGGTAAGATTTTTGGGAAAATCTGTATATAAAGGCATAACCATGGGAAAGGTTGTGCTGTTTGACAAAGCAGGCTGTCAGGTAAAAAGGGGTAAAATAGAGAATGCAGATGCAGAAGTTGCACGTGTCAGAGCAGCAGTTGAAAAGGCGAAAAAACAGCTTGTCAGTTTGTATGATAAGGCCGTGAAGGAAGTCGGTGAGGCAAGCGCTGCAATTTTTGAAGTACATCAAATGATGCTTGAAGATGAAGACTATCTTGAATCCATTGACAATATTATCCGGACAGAGAAGGTAAATGCAGAATATGCTGTGGCAATAACCGGTGATAATTTTTCTGAGATGTTTGCGGGAATGGATGATGAGTATATGCGTGCGCGTGCAGCAGATGTGAAAGATATTACCAACCGTTTAGTGAACAACCTGTACGGACATGAGGAAATTGATTTGAATGGGATGGAGCCGTCAATTATTGTAGCAGATGATCTGACGCCTAGTGAAACAGTGCAGATAGATAAAGAGAAAATCCTTGCATTCGTAACTATCCATGGTTCAACTAACTCCCATACGGCAATTTTAGCACGTATGATGAATATTCCGGCATTGGTGGGCGTTCCTATGGATCTGGAAAGGATTTATAACGGGATGACAGCAGTAGTTGATGGATTTTCTTCGGAAGTGATTTTTGAGCCGACTGAGGAAGTATGCAGAAAGGCACAGGAGCGGATCAGGGAGGAAACGGAAAAAAATTTGCTGCTGCAGGATATGAAAGGCAAGGAAACGGTTACCAAGGGCGGACAGGCAGTAAAACTCTACGCAAATATCGGCAGCGTTTCTGATTTGGGATATGTGCTGGAAAATGATGCCGCCGGGATTGGATTATTCCGCAGCGAATTTCTTTATCTTGGAAGATCTGATTTCCCTACAGAGGAAGAGCAGTTTCAGGCATACCGGCAAGTAGTGCAGACAATGGCTGGCAAGAAAGTTATTATCAGGACGCTGGATATTGGGGCTGACAAGCAGGCAGACTATTTCAATCTTGCGAAAGAGGAGAATCCGGCCCTGGGATACCGGGCTATTCGTATCTGCTTAAAACAGCCTGATATTTTTAAAACACAGCTCCGGGCCTTGCTTCGGGCATCTGTTTATGGGAACCTGTCAATTATGTATCCGATGATTATATCATCTGATGAAGTAAGAAAAATTTATGAAATTGTAGCGAAAGTGCAGCAGGAATTGGAAGAACAGGAAATTCCATATACTCTGCCGGAACAAGGGATTATGATAGAAACGCCGGCGGCAGTTATGGTTTCTGATGAGCTTGCGGAACTTGTGGACTTTTTTAGTATAGGAACGAACGATTTAACACAATATACTTTAGCTATAGACCGCCAGAATGAGAAACTGGATGATTTTTACAATCCGCACCATAAAGCAGTGCTGAGGATGATTCAGATGGTAGTTGATAATGCGCATAAATTTGGAAAATGGGCGGGAATCTGCGGGGAACTTGGCGCAGATATTGATTTGACAGAAGAGTTTGTACGCATGGGTGTAGATGAATTATCTGTTTCCCCATCAATGGTGCTCAGAATCCGAAAACGTATCCGCGAGATTGCATTTTAAATAAGGCTGGAGCGGAGAAAATCAAGGAAACGATTGCCTATGGGATCAGCCAGTGGTACATCCTTAAAATTTGGATGATGAAATGGAATTCAAAGTTTCTTTTATCTGTGCGGCAATGGGAAGCATTGGAATTAGCCAATGCTGCGCTTTCCAAAATATTACAGTAAAAACAAACCCATAAAAATTATGACGGACAGGGCGGATGTATTGGCATTGACAGAAGAAAGGAATCGGTGAAAAAGGATGAGAGAACTAGAAATATCATTGGACAGTATTGATAAAGTAAAAAGTTTTATTGCAGTTACGACAAAATTTGATGCGGAGATAGATTTGATCAGCGGCAGGTACATTATAGATGCAAAATCTATTATGGGTATTTTCAGCATCGATCTGTCGAAACCGATCCGGCTTAGGATTTATGAGGGAAGAGAAGATGTAAATGAAATTATAGATGCGTTAAGCGCGTATGTAAAAAAGTGAACTCTGAATAAAAGCACCAGAAGAACATTAAAAACTATATCATAGGAACGCTATAATACGCAAATAATAAAAGGAAATCCGGCAGGAGAAGAAGGATATGCCTGCTGGGTTCCCTGTTATATATCAGTCCGGAGAAATGATGATCAGAGAAAAAGGTGAAACGAAAATGCCGGTCACTTGCAGCGGCGGAATTGTGTATAATCATCAAAAAATTACAATAATTTTAAAAGAAAAGGGTTGACACAAAAAAGTATCTGTGTTAGTATAATAGACGTTGTACGGAGCATTACCAAATAGGGGAATAGTTCAATGGTAGAGCAGCGGTCTCCAAAACCGTAGATGGGGGTTCGAGCCCCTCTTCCCCTGCTGAATTTGAATAAAAATGGTTGAAGTCTTGACGAGGTTAGGATTTTAGCCATTTTTTATTTACCCGGAGGGTTCACAGGAACCAAAAACTTATGAAAAATCTATTTGAGCAGATATACCATGTAGTAAATGAAAATTTTAAATAAAATTTTTATGGTTTAGAGAAGAACCAATGCAGGAAGACCCTTTTCTTTCCAAAAAGTATATGGTATAATTTAGCAGAGAATTTTGAAATAAGGAGAGAGAATCGTGACTAGACAACAAGGAAACTCCCGCATCTGGGTGGGCAGAGGAAGCCTGAACCGAAGAATATTGAAAAATACTATTCTTAATATTCTGGCATTGGTAATTATATGCTGTGTGATTATGGCCCTGTCCATGCAATCATTGGCAAACAGCATTCTGCTGGACAGTATGCAGCCTATGGCACGGCAGTCTGCCAAAACTATGGAGGCCAATATCCATATGCTGGCAGATCGGATGATGACGATTGCAGGAGATGCCCGTATGATTTCCGGCAGCAGTACTGGGGAGAGGACGGCGGATTCAGCGGCGCTTCGGGACAGCCGTCAGCAGGTTTTGGAAGAGGCGGCAGAGATCTATGAGCTGTATACCATTGCACTGTACAGCCCTGACGGACGTTTGGTTCAGGGGATTGACGGGGCGCCGGAAGGTTTAGACAGCAGTTTTTTTAGTCTGCTTCAGGAAACTGATAATCTGACTATTTTTCCGTCCACCATTTTTCAGGGGAACCTTGGCGTTATGATGGGAATGCCGGTAAAGGAAAACAAAGAAACGGTTTTGTATGTGGCAGGCGTTTACAAATATGATATGCTCAATGATGTGATCAGCAGCATTAACCTTGGAAAACACGGAATGGCCTATATGGTGAACCGGGATGGGATTGTTACAGGACATCCCGATCAGGCTCAGATACTGGCAGGAAGCTCCTTAAATGATCTTGACGGAGGAAATGAAGAGGCAGGCAGCCGTGTGATCACTGGTGAAACAGGGGCTACTGAGTTTTTAATTGACGGCGAAACCATGCTTGCCGCCTTTTCTCCTGTCCGTGGCACACAGTGGTCTTTGGTGCTTCAGGTTCCAAAGTCAGATTACAATCATCTGATTAATACGGCAATGTTAGTGGCGATTTTGTCTACTCTGGTGGTGCTGGCAGTTTCTATCTTGTTGGTTCTGCGTCTGGCGCGCTCTATTTCTCACCCCATTAAGCGGGTAACAAGCCGTATGGTAGCACTTTCAGACGGTGATCTTCATACAGAAGTGGTTCCGATCCATTCCGGAGATGAAGTGGAGGTTCTGACTAAGACCTTAGATGAAACCTTAGAAAGTGTTAACCGCTACATATCAGATATTCGGCAGGTTTTAAGCCAGGTAGCAGAGGGCAATCTGCGTACCCGGCCTCAAGTAGACTATAAGGGGGATTTTTCCTTAATCCAGGAAAGCCTTGGCACCATTATCCATTCCTTAAATGAAACGATTATGGGCTTCGGCTCTGCTGCTTCCCGGCTTGCAGAGATGTCAGAGGAAATGAACGGACATTCGGGACAGCTTTATCAGGCTTCCATAGATCAAAACCAGTCAACGGAAGCGTTAGTGCAGGAGGTATCTCACGTAAAAGAGCAGTTGGCCAGCGTTGCAGCAAGCAGCGGGCAGACACGGGCTAAAACAGAGGAAATTACAAAACGGGTTCAGGATGCAAATATACAGATGGAATCCTTGTCTGGCGCAATGGATGATATTAGTTCCAATGCTCAGGAAATTACGAAAATCGCCAAAGCAATCGAAGATATTGCATTCCAGACAAGTATTTTAGCTATAAATGCCTCTGTAGAGGCGGCACGGGCAGGCAGTGCCGGAAAGGGATTTTCTGTAGTTGCGGACGAGGTTAAGCAGTTAGCCTCCAGAAGTGCTGAGGCAGCCCAAAGCGCTACAGGAATGGTAAGCAGCACCAGAACCATTATCCAGACTGGCGTAGTGCTGACAGCCGAAACTGCCAATTCCCTTAAATCCATATCTGATGTTTCCAACCAGATTAATGCCATTTCCGATCAATTGGTAGTGGCGGTGCAGGGACAGGAAAGCGCCCTGGCGATTATGGAAGAGAGGATTGAAACCATTTCTTCGATCGCTGACCGAAACCTTCAAAGTGCAAAAGGAACAGAACAGGCCAGCGGACTGCTGGCAAAAGAAGCAGAAGACCTTCGAAGTCAGGTGAAAAAGTTTATTTTGAAGGAGGAATGAAAGGGATGAAACGGATATTGGGCCTGATAATCGCGCTGCTTTTTGCAGTACAGATGACTGGATGCGGTGATCAGGAAACGCTTCAAGATGGTTACTATACAGCCCAGGCTGCTGAGTTCAGCCATGGCTGGAAAGAATATATTACAATAATGGTAAAGGGAGGAAGTATTGTTTCTGTCGAGTATAATGCTGAGAATCCAAGTGGTTTTATTAAAAGCTGGGATAATGCTTATATGCAGAATATGCTTCATTCCAACGGTACATATCCCAACGAATATACCCGCAATTATGCCAGTCAGCTTTTGGAGAAGCAGCAGGAGGATCAGATTGATGCGATTTCCGGCGCCAGTTCTTCACATGGTTCGTTTCAGAAGCTGGCAGCAGCGGTGCTGGAGCATGCCCGGCATGGTGATTCTGGTATTGCAATTGTAGACACATCTCATTAACAACTGGATAAAAGCAGGAGAGGAAAGCCCCTCTTTGCAAAGCGGTCAGCAATGCAAAGAGGGGCTGTTTTAAGATGATTCCATGGATGAAAAGGAAGAAGGCAGATAATGGAGATTAACAGCCAAGACGGAAGGAAACCAGATACCAGCCAAAAAGCAGTAAAAAAAGAAAGGAATACGGATGTCTTCCGGCACCGCATCTCTGTCCGTGATCTGGTAGAATTTGTAATGAGTTCCGGCGATATTGATAACCGGAGAACTTCTGGGGCAAAGAAAGAAGCCATGCAGGAAGGGAGCCGCCTTCACCGGAAAATCCAAAAAAGGATGGGAAGTTCTTACCAGGCAGAAGTGCCTATGAAACATACAGTAAGAATGGAGCAGTTTGATATTTTAATTGAAGGACGGGCAGACGGTGTTATTACAGAGGAGAAAGGCAGTACCATTGACGAAATCAAATGTATGTATTTTGATATTTCCAGGCTTACTAATCCGGTTCCGGTCCATTTGGCCCAGGCTATGTGCTACGGGTATTTCTGGTGCCTGGAAAAAAAACTTACCTCAGCGGGCCTTCAGATTACTTACTGTCAGATAGAAACAGAAGAAATCAAACGATTCCGCCAGGAGCGTTCATTTAACGAATTAGAAGAATGGTTTCAGGGCCTGATTCATGAATATGCGAAATGGGCTGAGTATTTATACCATCATTCCATAAGCCGGCAGAAATCTTTGAAGGATTTGAATTTTCCCTTTCCTTACCGGAAAGGCCAGAAAGAGCTGGCAGTAAATGTGTATCGGGCGATTGCGCGGGAGAAGAATCTGTATATCCAGGCTCCTACCGGGATTGGAAAAACCTTATCCGTAATTTTTCCCGCTTTGAAAGCAATGGGGGAGGGATTTGGAGAGAAGCTGTTTTACTTAACAGCAAAGACGGTTACCTGCCGGGTAGCAGAAGAGGCCTTTGATCTTCTGCGAAAGAAAGGCCTTTCCTTATTATCGATTACCATAACGGCTAAGGAAAAGCTGTGCTTTTTAGAGCAGCCGGAATGCAACCCGGAGGCCTGTCCTTACGCGAAGGGACATTATGACCGGGTAAATGAGGCTGTGTTTGCAGTGATTTCCAGGGAATTTGCCATAACCCGGGATAAAGTGGCTGCATATGCCAGAGAATATCAGGTATGCCCATTTGAATTTTGCCTGGATATCAGCAATTGGGCAGATGCCATTATCTGTGACTATAACTATGTGTTTGACCCGAATGTGTGCCTGAAACGGTACTTTGCAGAGGGGAAAAAGGGGGAGTATCTGTTTTTAATTGATGAAGCTCATAATCTGGTTTCCAGAGCCAGAGATATTTACAGCGCTGCCTTGGTAAAGGAAGAGATTCTTTTTGCAAAACGTCTGGTAAAGGAGCGTTCTCCTAAACTTGCCAGGCTTTTGGAAAGCTGCAATAAAAGTATGCTGGAACTGAAGCGGGAATGTGAGAATTATAAAACCTTAGAAGATATGAATCATCTGGCAGTTCAAATCACAGGAATGTTTTCTGAACTGGAGCTGTTTATGGAAGACTATCCGGAATTTGAAGAACGGGATTTACTGCTGGATTTTTATTTTAATGTCCGGGATTTTATAGAAGTATTCCATCAAATGGATGACGGGTATGAAATTTACAGTCAAATGCTGGAGGATAAAAGATTTATGGTGCGGCTGTTCTGCATCAATCCTTCCGGACGTTTACGAAACTATATTGCCATGGGAAAAAGTACCATTTTCTTTTCTGCTACCATGCTTCCAATCCTGTATTATAAAGAACTGTTAAGCGGGGATCCAAAAGACTATGCCATTTATGCAGAATCCCCTTTTTCGCCGGAAAGACGGCTTCTTTTAGTGGCAAGAGATGTAAGCAGCCGTTACAGCCGCAGAACAGAGCAGGAATATCAGAAAATTGCATCTTATATCAGGGAAATTGTGAAGGGAAAAAATGGAAATTACATGGTGTTCTGCCCTTCCTACCAGTACCTTAGGGAGCTGAAAGAAATCTTAAAAGAGGATCCTTTAAGCAGGTTCCGGCTTCTGGTTCAGGAGAGCCGTATGGACGAGGCAGAGCGGGAGGCATTTTTGGCAGAATTTCAGAAAGAAAACATAGAAAATTCCCACAAGGACTTGAATGGAGGGAAAGAGGATACAGAGCTTAAAAACAGCCTGGTTGCCCTGTGCGTAATGGGAGGCATTTTCGGGGAAGGCATTGATTTAAAAGAAGAAAGGCTTATCGGTGCGATTGTAATCGGCACTGGCCTGCCTATGGTTTGTCTGGAACAGGAGTTATTAAAACAATATTTTGACCGGCATGGCAGGCAGGGATTTTCCTATGCCTACCAATATCCGGGGATGAATAAGGTGATGCAGGCAGCAGGACGGGTGATTCGCACGATGAAGGATGAAGGAGTAATTGCCCTGCTGGATCAAAGGTTCCTGAATCCAGATTACCTGGCGCTGTTTCCTAAGGAGTGGTGCAATTTTCAGGAAACAAATTTAAACCAGGCAGGCCGCCAGGTAAAGGAGTTTTGGGAAAGCCGGGGCTAAAGCATATCCATAAACTGTTTGGCAGCCTGGGAGATGGGAATGTTTTCGTTATACGCTACCACAATCTGCCTGGCAGGCAGGCTTTCCTCTAAATCCAGGATATAGAGCTGGTGTTCCTTTTTTGGAATACAAAAATCAGGGACAAAGGCGATTCCAAGACCAATCCGTGCCAGATCAATTAATAAATCATTGCTGCTGAGTTCTATTTCCGGAACCAGATCAAGCTGGCTGCGCTGAAACATTCGGTGCAGAAATTCGCTGGTAGTGCTTTTCCTGTCTAACATTAAAATCGGGTAGTTCTGCAGATCCTGAAGGGTAAGTTTTTGGCCTTCTAACAGGAAATGGACGCGGTTTGCCACAAACACATCGTGAAACTCATAAATCATCCGTACATTTTGGGTATTAGACAGTCCGGAATTAGGATAATTTGTTATAATAAAATCTACCTGGCCGTTTTCCAGAAGCTGGGCGCATTCAATGGAAGTCCGGTTCGTTACCTTAATGTGGACATTTGGATAGGCAAGGTGGAACTGCTTTAAATAATTTACCAGGTAATAACGGCATATGGTATCACTGGCTCCGATTCGAAGCTGTCCTCCATTTAAGGTGTTGGCTTCTAAAAGCTGATTTTCCCCTTTCCGGATCAGATTCATAGCCGGTTCAATATGCTTCAGCAGAATTTCTCCTTCCGGCGTCAGTTGAACCCGCTTTGTACTTCGGATAAAAAGGGGCTGGTTCAGTTTCCGTTCCAGTACCTTTATGGACTGGCTGACAGCAGACTGGGAGATAAAAAGCTGTTTGGAAGCTTCGGAAAAGCTTAAGGTAACAGCTACATGATAAAATACTTTGT